>CAMWSW010000108.1 GCA_947176975.1 uncultured Clostridia bacterium
ACGGATGAGGGAGAAAAGACCTTTCCTTGCGCTCATACTTCCGACCATAAAAAGACGGAAAGCCTAGCTGCGCTCCGGCACGACTACGGCGAATGGATTGTTGACAAAGAAGCTACCGTAGAGGAAGAGGGCGAAGAGCATAGAGTATGTTCGCGCGACGATACGCATATCGAAATCCGCGCAATTCCAAAACTCGACCCGCCGATACCGTGGGCATTGGTAATCGTTGCTGTTGCATTCGATATTGTCGCTTTGTGCGTAGCGTACTATTTGATTTATCGCGGTATGCGCAAAAAGAATTAGATTGCAAAACTTATTTGATATTCTTGACCTGCTTTTAATCCCACGGTTTCGGTCTTTTCGGAAAGTCCGCAGGTGATTTTTACCGTCTGGTCTATATCCGATACGATAGTAGCGTTGACAGTCTTATTGGCTACGTCCCATTGCATTTGACTCAAAGTCGCTTGAGTGCGCAATCTCATACCGCTCATTGTTCCTTTATCAAAACCGCTAGTCGGAAGACAGGGGAGGAGTTCGATTTCGCCTTTGTTTGAGAAGACGAGGCATTCGTTGACCATACCCAGATACCCTATGCTGTAATCCGTGCAGTATCCACTTGCGCTGTTGGTGTGGTGATTTGTCATCAATGAATTGTAATAAATTCTCGAATTCATCAGCCCTACCATTGCAGCTGTTGCGCTATTTCTGTCCTTGAGTCTTGCGGAAATCAAAGTGCGGTGAATAAGCGCGTGGCTGGCGTTGTTTTCGCTTTCTCTGTTGTTTACGGCAAGAATTGCGGCGTGTCTAAGATTGCCGTCGTATCTTGTGTCGGAAAGCGGCCAAGCGCAATAGAGGTGGCTCAAATGCCTATGCTTGTTGTTTTCTTTGAAAGAGTAGCTTGCCCATTCTTTGAGCGAACCGTCTGCGTCGTAGAGAAGTTTTGGAAGCTTGCTTTGCAAGTCTACCCATTTTGACGTGTCGTATTGCGGGTCGACGTCCTTTGCGATATCCAAGAGCATCTGTATATTGCTGTTGCAAGCCGAAATATCTATAGCAGAGTTTGCGCACGACGGACTTGGATAGTTGGAAGGATTATTTTCGGGTGAGTAAGAGGGGATAATGCAATAGGTCTCTCCCTCTTCGAGAGTAGTCTTACCCTTTTGATAGCGAATATATCCGTCGGCGTCGGTATAGTATTCGGCGGACATAAGCTGATCCCAATAGTTAGCCGATTTGATGAGAAGAGGGAAGAGTATATCTTCTTTGAGCAAGAGATAACCTCTTGCCTTCAAATCGTTGATTTCTTTGTCAGACAAAGGCGTTTGGTAAGGCGAAAGAATGGACTTGAGTTTGTCAATGTCGAATTCGTCGCAAATCGGCACTTGGAGATTGCCGTAGCAGAGAATCGTTTCGTAAAGCGGTTGCAACATCCAGCTCGTGCCTGCGTTCCAATATCTGAAGGGGTAGGGATAGCAGCTTTCCGTAAATATAGCTCTATCTCCGTCGGAGTTGACGGGCGCTTGCAAAGCATTTGTCATTCCGTGAGTAGCGTACGCATTGTCTTCCCAATCGGGAACTTGACGGAGAATAAAGTTGACGTAGCCAATGGGCGCGGATAGGATATTGCCCGTGTTCATAGAAGAAGTCTGCAAATTTACGTTGGCGTCCATAGTATATTTAGAACCCCATTCGGCATTCCATTCGCCCGTCCACATTCCGTAAAGTCTGCTAGTAGATACTCCCGCGCAGCACAGGTACGCATATCTTCCCGCATAATACGCTCTCTCGGCAAGAGTGTTGGATATGGTTCTTGAGAGTCTTACGTTGGTGAGTAATTCGTTGTTGGAGATATCTTTATCTGCTCCCAAGTCTAAAGAAAGCGCGTTGAATTGCGGAGTAAAGATATCGGTATGGTTTTTGAGAGCCTCGTCAAAATCAAATTTGCCTTTGACGGTGTACTTTTGCGCGACGGCGCTTGCTTTGTTGTAAAGCGCCTCGGCAAGTTCGTATTCTTCTTTATTTGCGAAATCGTCGGATTTGCACATATTGTGAGCGCGGTCGGAGACGCTGATAATATATACGTTCTTTGCGCCCTCGATTGATATCGCGGGATTATCCTGTCCGACGTATTGCTTTTCTTTTGGCATATCACGCGTGATACGCGTCTTTTTTCCGCCTTCGCATATTACGTAACATACGGTGGAGTAGCCTCCGTCTTTGAGTTCGCTGTTTTCATAGTTGGGATAGTGAGCTACGAAGGTAAGCGCGTTGGCGTCGGAGTCAACGAGTTTTTTATATTGCAAATCCACTTCGCTGCCTTTGCCGAAATTCGCCATATACGAAATGTTGTCCAATGACAAGGTAGCGTTGATTTTGCTGCCTTTACTTGATTTGCTGATTTTGGTAATAGATACGCCGTCGCATTGAGAGGTAAAGCTCAATCTCTCCCAGTCTCCCTTCGGGTCGGTATACTGCACGCCCACGCAAGCTGTCGTATAATCGGTGAAGCGTCTATAATTGCTTGGGGTGGAGGAGTCGTCTTGTTTGATTCTCAACGTTGCGCCTGCATGATAGGTGTATACGTCGTCGTAACTTTGATTGTCGACGATATCTTGAGAGTTGACGATGCTTTGTCTGACGTAGTCGAGTTCTTGATACGATATTGGATTCACACGCGCATTTTTGTTGGGCAAAATAAAGTGGATATTTTGATAAATCAGAGTATCTTCATACGGCGAGCCGCTTGTGACAAATCCTTGAAGTCCGTTGCCCGATACCATTCCTTCGCGCCAACTGTTCTTGTTGTTGCTTCGCTCGTCCAATTCTTTATATGACGTGGAGTAGGAACTCTTATTGTGTTGAGGAAAATTGTCGACGTCTTTTGAACCGTCGCACGCAACCGCGCATACAGTCAAAGTAAACGCCAATACAAATACGCATAAGATTTTGAGAATAGTCTTTTTCATTTTGCCCCCGATAGAGATTGGATAAATCTTTTATTATTTTATATATAATACTATATATCAGTTATATCTGTCAAATCCATATCTTTTGGTCAGAATTTTACCAAAATTGCCATAAAATCTTCTAATTGTTCAAAAATTGACGCTTCTAGAATATTTGTTGGTCAAATTTATTAAAATTACGAACAAATGTTCAAAAGTATGTCACAAAAGTTTGCATTTTGGAAAAATCTCGTCCTATAATTAGGGTGTCGCAAGGAGAGAAGTAAATAAACATCTAAATATATTAAGAGAAATCGGGAGGTGATATCATGGATCAAGAAACGTGGTCAAAAAGTTTGCTTGCCACGTACAATGCGTTGCCATTTGTGGTCAAGTGCATTGATAGAAGCAATATGCAAATGGCGCTGGGCAGTTTTTCCTACGAGGGCAACGTCCTCGACCTTATGAATAAAATGCTCGCCAACAATGCTCGCAAGGAGGCTTTGATAAATGCAAAGGTCATAGTCGACAATACGCTTGCTCTTCTCAAGCCAAAACATAAGCTGGTATTGGAGATGAGATATCTCAAGCGTAAGAGTTTCGAACAGATTGCGCAGGATTTGAATATATGCCTCAGAAGCGTATTCAGATGGCACGAGCTTGCCTTGAAACAATTCTCAAGTATTCTTATTATGAAAGGCTATGACGACGCGTGGCTGAGCAAGTATTACGCAGGCGATCCCGTATTCGTCAAGTGTATAAGATATTGCGCCGACAGAGAAGAGAGGGAGAGAAAAAGTCTGCAAAAGCCTAAGAAGGATGAAAAAATAAATATTGCCGCTGCGATGAGCGCGGCGGCAAATTCAAGACAAAGCGTAGGTACGACGGCGTAGGAAAATGAAATTCCGTCTGTAACGGAAAGATGGCAAAGTGAAGTAGTTCACGCCGTGAACTATGAAATAAAAGCAACATATCGATGATACGTTGCTTTTAATTACGGTTTTGATAAGTATGTGCAAAATAATAACTATTGTCTTCTCTTCGTAGGTACGAAAATCAAAATTACGATTACCACGCACAGCACGGCAATTACGGCGATGAGGATATATCTATCCAAAGAGTTCTTGGGAGACTGGGTATCCGAGCCGTTTTTGTCTGCAGACGGTGGAGTATTCTCGTCGCCCGACGTTATTTCTCCGCTTGGAGTAGACGGCTTGTCCGGAGTGGTCTGCAAGGTGTAACCCGCGTTGATCGGTATGTTTTCTTCACTGAAATTTGCGCGGTTGGTATCGGATGCTTTGACGTATAAGGTATATGTTTCCGTATTACCGCGGTAAGTAATGACCGCGTCGACGAGGAAGTAGTAATCGATACCTTTGGTGCGATATCCGTACACGGACTTGATGGCAAAGTCGCTTTTGCGAGTTGGGTAAGGATCTGCTTCCATACTCTCAACGTCGTAGGTGATGACATCGTCAACGGTCATAGTCAAGTCTGACAAGTCATAGGCGTAAGGATTGTTGCCCCATTTTGCCGTAACTTTCTTGCAGTTGCTATTGAAAAACGCCGTACTGATATAGCCCTCTTTTGAGTTGTATTTCACTTTGATGAAAGCGCCGTCGGGATCTGCAAGTTTTTCAAATGCGTAGGAGTGGGGGATGTAAAGCAAAATCTTGCCTTCTTCGCTAGCCGTATCTCTCAACGGAAGATCGGGACGGGCGCTAGACTTTTCAAAGTAGTACCATTCGGACGGCGGTGTTGAAGTTTCGTCGGCAAAGCAAACGCCTGCGGACAGACCGCATACGCAAATCAGCGACAATAGC
>CAMWSW010000109.1 GCA_947176975.1 uncultured Clostridia bacterium
AAAAAATTTAGGCACTTAGTTTGGGGACTTTTGACAATAGTTATAATTCCAATTATTTTGGCTTTAGTATTATAAAACATTTTTAGGGGTTGAGAAAATAATTTAGTACTCAAAAGGTATTAAAGAATAGCTAGAGTAATTAACCTTGACTATTTATTGTAATGTGGTTATAATATAAAAAAGGGAGAAATGGCTATGTCTAAAAAAATGGAAGAGCAACAGAAATATATAGACATCATCGGCGAGATTGAGAATTGCTATGCGCGTATGAAACAAGTTCGTCCGCTTACTGCAAGTGAATTAAAATATTTCAATAATGAGTTCTCAATCAGCGCTAGCCATAACTCTAATGCCATAGAGGGGAATACATTTACTTTTGATGAAACAAAGTTGCTTATTGAAAAAGGGATAGTTACGGGCGCGCACTCTTTACGAGAGAGCGAAGATATAGTCGGTTATAAACAAGCGTTTGATTTTCTCTATGAATCGGTAAAGGAAAAGAAACCGATTAGCGAAGAATTTATAAAAAAGGTTCATAGTTTTGTTTTGCGCGGTGATGACGGAGCAGGGCAATACAGGACGATACAAAACTACGTAGGTAATTTAACAAGGGTAGTTTATACGCCTTGTCCGCCTACGCAAGTACCTGAAAAGATGAAAGCGTATGTGGAAGAAGTGCAAGCCGATTGTAAACGTAATTCTGAACTTGCAGAAAAAGGACAGATTAGTTGGATTGAGTTGTTCCATAATCTTGCCAAGCATCATATCGAGTTTGAAAACATACATCCGTTTGTAGACGGCAATGGAAGAACTGGAAGATTGCTTTTAATTTATGAAATGATTTCATTAGGGCTTTTGCCAGTCGATGTGCGCTACGAAGAGCGTGATAGATATTATGCGGCAATAAGTTCTTATAGGGACAAAGAAAAATATAGTACGCGTCCTGAAAGTAAGACAGAAGGTATGGCAAAGTTGCTTGCCGAAAGCGAACTTGAGAGTATGAAAATATGGCTTTCGATATATTCGGGTAGCAAGTCATAAAGAATTATATAATACGTGTATAAAAAAAGCGGTCTTTTTCAAGACCGCTTTTTGTTGTATTTAATTTAAGTTGGATTACTTCAAAGCTTCTTCTACTGCAACTGCGCAAGATACGGAAGCGCCTACCATTGGGTTGTTACCCATACCGATAAGACCCATCATCTCTACGTGAGCAGGAACTGAAGAGGAGCCTGCGAATTGAGCGTCGGAGTGCATTCTGCCCATCGTGTCCGTCATACCGTAAGATGCAGGACCTGCTGCCATGTTGTCTGGGTGGAGCGTACGACCCGTACCGCCGCCGGAAGCAACGGAGAAGTACTTCTTGCCCGTCTCTACGCACTCTTTCTTGTAAGTGCCAGCAACGGGGTGTTGGAAACGAGTTGGGTTGGTGGAGTTACCAGTGATAGATACGTCAACCTTCTCGTGCTTCATTATTGCCACGCCTTCTACTACGTCGTCAGCGCCGTAAACTCTTACTTTGCTTCTCTCGCCGGTGGAGTAGGAGATAGTGTCGATTACTTTGAGTTCGCCCGTGAAATAATCAAGCTTGGTTTGGACGTAAGTGAATCCGTTGATTCTGCTGATTATCTTTGCGGCGTCCTTGCCAAGACCGTTGAGGATAACTTGGAGAGGCTCTTTTCTTACTTTGTTTGCCTTCATAGCGATACCGATTGCGCCTTCAGCAGCTGCAAAAGATTCGTGACCTGCAAGGAAAGCGAAGCACTTGGTCTCTTCTCTCAAGAGCATAGCTGCGAGGTTGCCGTGTCCGAGACCGACTTTTCTTTGCTCTGCAACAGAGCCGGGGATACAGAAACTTTGAAGACCGATACCGATTGCTTCAGCGGCGTCAGCAGCCTTCTTGCAACCCTTCTTGATTGCGATTGCGCAACCTACGGTATAAGCCCATACTGCATTCTCGAATGCGATAGGTTGAATACCTTTTACGATAGCCTCGACGTCGATACCCTTGTCGGTGCAAATTTGCTTTGCTTCCTCAAGAGACTTAATGCCGTACTCAGAGAGGCACTTGGTGATTTTGTCAATTCTTCTTGAATAACTTTCGAATGTAACTGCCATATTTTCGTACCTCCTTATTCTTTTCTCGGGTCGATGACCTTGACTGCTTCTTTATATCTGCCGTAGCAGTTGGTGAACTTAACCAAAGCGTCGTTTGCGGACATACCGCCTTTGATTGCTTCCATCATTTTGCCGAGGTTGACGAATTCATATCCGATTACTTGGTTGTCTTTGTCAAGACCGATATGAGTTACGTAACCCTCTGCCATCTCAAGATATCTCACGCCCTTTGCGCCGGTGGAGTACATCGTACCAACTTGCGAACGGAGTCCTTTGCCGAGATCCTCAAGACCTGCGCCGATAGGCAAACCGTTTTCTGAGAAAGCCGATTGCGTACGTCCGTAGACGATTTGCAAGAAGAGTTCTCTCATTGCGGTGTTGATAGCGTCGCATACGAGGTCGGTGTTGAGAGCTTCGAGAATGGTCTTGCCGGGGAGTACTTCGGCAGCCATAGCTGCGGAGTGGGTCATACCCGAACAGCCGATGGTCTCAACCAAAGCCTCTTCGATGATACCTTCTTTAACGTTGAGTGTCAATTTGCAAGCGCCTTGTTGGGGAGCGCACCAACCGATACCGTGGGTAAGACCGCTGATATCGCTGATTTGCTTGGATTGTACCCACTTGCCTTCTTCCGGAATAGGAGCAGGACCGTGGTCGGTACCCTTGGTGACCTTGCACATATTCAATACTTCATGTGAATATTCCATTAGGAATAACCTCCTTCAAATATATTTACCGTATAGAATTATACAATACGCAGGTAATATCTGTCAATAAATTTTTTGCAGAGATTTCTCCACGACGCTTTGCTTGGAAGATATTCAACATAAAGTAAATGGGAGTACGTATGACGTCAATAAAATTAATAGAAGAGTAGTTTTCAGCGTAGCAATCGTGATTGTCATGACTGCGCTTTTGTCAAGCATGCTTATAGCCGCTCATGAAATTGACGATAAAGAAAGACACTGTAGTCGCATTATTCAAGATGGAAGACGAGTATTTGAAGGACATCAAGAGAGACGCAACGGGCGACGGTACGAAGATAAAAGTCAAAGATACGGAAGTCATCATAGCTGACGCTCAAGCTTGCAAGGCGGCAAAGAATATGATTGATTTGCGCGAAGACCAGATAGAGAGGTATCAAGACCTTTTGAAAGAGCAAAGAGCTATGAGTAAGAAAAAGTAATGACAAAGCGGAACGCAAACGCGTTCCGCTTTTTTTATTCTGCCTTTGGCAAAGTAATACTTGTATCTTCGATATCGCTGTATCTGTAAGTCAACAGCTTCTTTTCTTTTGCATTCTCGATAGAAAGCGTCATTTGCTTTTTGGTCGTGCAGTCGAGAGTAATCATATAGTTGTCGACGTTGCCGAAAAGGTCTTCTTTTTGACTTTCGTATTCGGTGGTAAATTCGCTCTCTTCATATTCCTTGCCAAAGAAAGTTTCATACTTCACTCTGAAAGCCTCTTTGAAAAAGTGGTCGGCGTCAATGGAATACTTGTGCTTTGCAATCTCTTTGACGTACGGCTCTTTTATTCCCACGTAGGCAAGACCCGTTCTGTCTGTGATAGAAGAGAGATAGTCGTCGGCGTCTTTGATATCGATATCTTGCCAAGCTCCCGCGATATACGCCTTGTTTTCATCGGTAGAGAATTGGTATATCACGTTGTTTTCGCCCTCTTCGCTTACCGTCGTAGTCTCAAAGAGTATTTTCGAGCCGTCATTGACGTACTTTGCCGTCGTGTTGGGTTCCTGCGAGTTTACTACGGTAAAATTCTTGAGGGAAGAGAAGTCTTTCAAGTCGTAATATTCAAGGTCAAATCCCTCGCCGTCTTTATTGCAGGCGCACAGCACCGCAGTCATTATACATACAATTAGTATACAAGTCGTTATAATAAGTTTCTTTTTCATGGTATTACCTCCAAGGTTAGGTTTTGCAAATACTCAATAAATATTCACTATACTCATAGATGTCATTTCGACCAAAGCGAAGCGACGTGGAGAAATCTCTACAGATTATATTTTTTATAGTAAGAGTACAAGGCTAACAAGTGGGTTTGCATTAGTACTACCATATTTTTTAGTGAGAGTATTATATAATCAATAAGTTCCAAAACCAAAAACTATGAGTGTCCGTAATGCAAATCCCACTTTACGCCATTCGTAAGTTACACATTCACCCCGTCACCTTGAGCATAGACGTAGAGTCTTTAATAGGTATCTTTATTCAGAGCCCTTGACGCTCGCACGAGACGCATCTGCTTGCTCGCTATGCCGTCGCTTTGCTCCTTACGACTACGCTCAGGGTGACTCGTTTAAAGTGATAGTGATACCTTGAACGCGTCATTCTGAGCGAAGCGCAACAAAGTCAAAGAATCTAAAAAAATTTAAAAAAAGTTATTTCAACCTATTGACATAGTAGGTAAATAGGTTTATAATCATATTAACCTGCTAGGTAGGCAGGTAAAATAAAGAGGACGCAAATATGCAAAACTATTTTGAAAAGCTTGTCAGAGAAAATTATCGTTTTGGACGAATGTGGCGATGTTGAATGCCAAGGCTGCAAAACATAGATACAAACCACAGACTATAATAATATATAAAT
>CAMWSW010000110.1 GCA_947176975.1 uncultured Clostridia bacterium
CTCGTCTGCAAAGCAAGCAACGATACGGCAGCGTCTGCAAGATTTATATTTCTGATCGCTTGTATCGTGATATCCGTTTGCTTCTTTGCCTTTACGATATTGATAATCGACATAGTCACTTTATAAAAAGTATACGCCGCGGCTGCATATATCATCATTCCTGCATGCTCAAAAGAATTATGCGCGCTTATCATCTGCATTACTGCAATCAATAGCGCAAAAGTCATAATGATAAGCATTATTCCGCAATTGCGATATCTCTTGATTCCCTTTATCTTTACGTTTTCAATATGCGTGCCCCGCCTGTGCGCTCTGAATCTTCTTCTGTGATGAGTTATCACACCACCACGCATACACGCAAGCAAAATATAGTAAACAGCCAACACTCCGTACCATATCGACATACCCAATATAGCAAGCGTGAAATTGTACGCGCCGTAAGCAAGTGACAACGCAAAGGATATTATTGCAAATACTACGGTGCGAACACCGTAGTTGTGCAACAGCTCTCTCGTCACTTCATATTTATCCGCCCACTGCACGAATCTGTCTTTTATTTTGCTTTTCATACCGTTACTGTAAAAGTACTTCCTTTGCCAAGTTCACTGCTGACGGATATACTTCCGCCGAGTTTGTCAATGACCTTTTTGACAAGCGCAAGTCCCAGCCCGTTGCCCTCTTGCATATGCGACGTGTCGCCTTGATAAAACTTCTCGAAGATTCGTTTGCCCGTCTCGGGAGTCATTCCGCAGCCGCTGTCGCTCACCGATACCACGGCTTTGCCGTCGACCTGCTTTGCCGACACCTTTATCTTTCCGCCGCTCTCGGTAAACTTGATTGCGTTGGAGATTAAATTCGACCATACGATTTCCAAATACCCTGCGACGGAATTGACCGTAACTTCTTGCAAATCCACTTCAAGTTCTATGCCCTTTTCCTCTATGATATCAATATAACCCACGATAAGCTCTTCGAGTTGGGCGTCGATTTTGACGTCTGCGAGATCCGTCAAAATCTGTTGATTTTCCAACTTGTTGAGTTTGAGAATATTAGTCACCAGCGCAGTCAGTCTCTTTGACGCTTGCACTAAGGATTGCGCGTACTTTATTCTGTCTTCTTCGCTCAAGTTCTTTTCTTGCAACAACTGACAGTAACTTTGAATTACCGAAAGAGGCGTCTTGAGTTCGTGAGATACGTTGGAGATAAAATCGCTTTTCAATATCTCGCTCTTGCTCAACTCCTGCGCCATTACGTTGAGATTTTGCATTATCTCGTCGTAACCGCCAAAGTTGAGACGGCTGTCCATATTAAGTCTGACGGAAAAATCGCCTTTTGCAATACGCTCCGTCGCGCTTTTGATTTGCTCCAAAGGTTGTTCATAAGTGAGTTTTCGGCGAATGACGTCCACTAATAATGCAAGCCCTGCCAAGAAAAGTATGACGAGCAACATTACGACGGAAAGTACGCCTCTGTCGCCGTCGCTTCTCTGTCTTGCAACATCATATATCGGTATTGCCAGCGTGATTATTGCCGCAATGGCGACAAAAAATATTACGTAGCCCCATACTGTCGATGAATTTTTGCTTGAGGGCTTTTTCATTTCAACACCGCCTTGTAACCAAGCCCGTGCACGGTCTGTATCTCAAAGCCGTCGCACTTTGAAGTCTTCTCACGCAGTTTTGCCATATAAACGTCCACCGTCCTAGACGTCGCAGACGAATCGAAATCCCAAAACTCTTCCATAAGCGCAGACCTTGTGAAAGTCTTTTTGGGATAGGACAAAAATTTGAAGAGCAAATCAAATTCTCTGACAGTGAGCGCAATTTCCTCTCCGTCTACGATAGCCGTGCGTTCTTCGATGTTCATAGAGAAGTTGCCTACGGTGATTATCTTTTCATTCTCTATCTTTGCTCTTCGCAAGATTGCGCCTATCTTCATTATGAGTACGTCTACGTCAAAGGGCTTGACGATATAGTCGTCTATGCCCAATCTGTAGCCCAAAACTTGAGACGGCTTGTCGTCCTTTGCCGTCATAAAGACTATCGGCATATTCTTATCGACAAGTTTTGCCCTCTCCGCCAAATCAAACCCGTCGAGCCTCGGCATCATAATATCAGTGAGCAACAAATCAAACTTGTTCTCACCCAAATAATTCAACGCTTCTTCTCCGTCTAATGCGCTCGTCACGTCGTGACCTTCTCCGCGCAAACAAGAACATACCAATCTGTTGAGATCCTTGTCGTCTTCCGCTACTAAAATTCTAGGCATATGATTTCCTCCACGCTTATATCTTATATATTATATACTGATACTTTATAATAAATAAAATGTTGCTAAATTGTTAAAATTTTGTAAAAGCTAAAACAAACGGACGTCATTCGACGTCCTTTGCTTGCCTTGTAGTTTATACTCTTTTGAGCACTCTGTATACGTGCCCCTTGACGCATTGCCAACGCACGACGTTGCCGTCTCTCTCGGTAGGCACTTCGATTACGTTGCCGTCGGTGACCTTGACGTCTTGCTCACAATTGAGTTTGAATTCTCCGTCTACCGAAGTATGTACGCTCACTTCTTTCCAATCGCAGTTCTTCCAAAGGAAATCGATTGTAAATCCGCCTCTTACGCCCAAACCTCTTACCGAGCCTTCAGCCCATGCCTTTGGCAAAGTGGGTAACAGCTTGACGGCGTCTCCGTGGCTGTGAACGAGCATTTCGCATACGCCCGCGGTATATCCGAAGTTGCCGTCGATTTGGAATGGCGGGTGCGTATCCCAAAGATTTTGATAGACGTTGTTGCCAATCAATCTTTCCACAAGCTTATATGCCCTGTCTCCGTCGTAAAGTCTTGCCCATAGACACAGTCTCAACGCGGTCGCCCAACCCGTGGATTTATCGCCTCTGTCCTCAAGCGAAACTTTCGTCGCTTCAAGCCACTTCTCGTCGCTTTCTTCAATCAACGCGCATGGGTAAAGTCCCATGAGGTGAGATACGTGTCTGTGACGCTTTTCACCCACCGAGCCAAGCTCCTTTTCGTGATACCACTCAAGAATTTGGTTGCTCTCTCCCACTGCAATTGGGTCGAGTTTTGTCAATACCTCTTTCCACTCGTCAATCTTGTCGTCGTCTACACCAAGCTTACTTGCCGCATCAATGGCGTCGGAATATAACTGCCACATGAAAATCTGCTCGTATGCGTTGCCTTGCGTGATAGGTCCGTGCTCGGGCGAATAGCAAGGCGAAGTCATCCACCTCTCTCCGCTCTTGTCCAAAAGCGCGTCGTAAGTATACGTCGCTTCTTTTATCATAGGATATATATCTTTGAGCATATCCTCTTTTGCGCTGAAAAGATAAAATTCATATGCGTTGTGAAGTATCCAAGCGGGCGCTACCGCTGACCAACCCCAACGGAATTCCCAACCCGGACACGTCCAACCGAACGGCGTGTTCTGCGTGTGATACAAAAATCCGCTCTCGCTCTTGCCGTCGCCTATTCCGCAATAGGTAGACGCCGTCACACGTCCGGGCGCTCTCAAAGCTTGCAAGAATCTGACCAGCGGCATTCCGCAATCTGTAAGTCCCGTCAGCGGAGCCATCCAATAGTTCATCTGCAAATTTATGTTGAGATGATAGTCGCTAGCCCACGCGGGAGAATCGTTGCAATTCCATATTCCTTGCAAATTATTTGGCAATATATCGTTCTTCCTCGAAGAAGAAAGCATCAAATATCTGCCGTAAGCAAAGAGCAACTGCTCAATCCATTTTCTATCCTTTTCGCTTGCTCTTGAGTAATTTCTCACAAGTTTATCCGTCGGCACTTGAGGTTCTACAACGCCCAAGGAGAACTCCATGGACGAATATACGCCATTCCAATCTTTTGCGTGCTTTTCTCTCAATTTGTCGACGCCCATTCTCACTGCGCTGTCCGTAAAAGCAAGCGCCAAATTCTTCAGATCCGTCTCGCTCTGCCCCGTGCGATAAGTGGGATAATTGTCGCTATAATCCGTCTTGTAGGTGAATATCAAAGACGTTTGCGTAGCGTTTTGCACCTTCCAACCTTTCTCAACAACGACTATTTCGCCATTGGTAACCAATCGGCACGACATTACGTATTTGAGCGCGTTGTCCTTCAACTCGCCTTGAATCAACATCGAACTCTTGTCAAGCTGACAACTCTCGACGCCCTTGACTCCGCTCTCCCAAGACAACTCCCAATCGCAAGGCACTGCGCTGTTTTGCTCTATCACCGCAACTTTGTCGGGATATGAAACGAATGCGCTGCGAACAAATCTCTCGCTGTCCTTACGCCAAATCGTAATAGCTTCCGCCTTGTCAAAGTCAAGAGCCATGCTGTAATTTTCAACTTTTTTGTTTTTTGAACGTACGCGCCAAAATCCTGCGCATTGATAACTACCGTAACCGTCGGTGTCTCCCACCAACTTACTGCATATCTCGTCGGCAATTTCTCCATTCTTAAGTTGCGCTCTTGCCTCGGCAAAAACTTCTTTCATATCTTTGCCGTCTTTTGTCTTTTGCAAATTTCCGCCGTTGTAATTAGGACGCTTCGGCGAAGGTCCGCCTGTCCAAAGAGTCTTTTCGTTGACTACGACCCACTCATCGTAAGGCTCTCCCGTAACCGTTATTCCCAACGTACCGTTGCCAAGAGGTAAAGCTTGCTGTTGCCACTTGTTTTGCACCTTTTCAGCGCGCTGTCCGCCTT
>CAMWSW010000111.1 GCA_947176975.1 uncultured Clostridia bacterium
GTATGTTTGCGCCCACTTCGAGATACGGCACGCCAGATGATTTTAAGTATTTTATCAACAAGCTGCACAAGAACAAAATAGGCGTCATTCTCGACTGGGTATGCGCTCATTTCCCCAAAGACGCTTTCGGACTTTACGAGTTTGACGGAGAGCCTTGTTACGAATATTCCGACCCGCTCAAGCAAGAGCATAAAGAGTGGGGGACGAGAGTATTCGACTACGGCAGAAGAGAAGTACATTCATTCTTGATATCTTCGGCGGACTTTTGGGTAAGCGAATATCACGTCGACGGCATAAGAGTGGACGCCGTTGCGTCAATGCTCTATCTTGATTACGGAAGACAAAACGGCGAGTGGCGTCCCAACGTAAGCGGCGGAAATCACAATCTCGAAGCCATTGACTTTTTGCAAAAGCTCAATTCGCATATGCTTTCAAAATACAAGGGATTATTGATGATAGCGGAAGAGTCAACTGCATTCCCCAATGTCACCAAGCCTCCGCAAGACAAAGGACTTGGATTCAACTTCAAGTGGAATATGGGTTGGATGAACGATATGCTTTCTTACGTATCTCTCGACCCGTTCTTCAGAAAAGACAATCACAACAAAGTTACTTTCTCCATTACTTACGCATATAGCGAAAATTATGTATTGCCTTTGTCGCATGACGAAGTCGTACACGGCAAGTATTCGCTTCTCAACAGAATGCCCGGTTCGTATATGGATAAGTTTAATTCTCTCAAAGCCTTCTTTGGATACACTATGGCGCATCCCGGTAAGAAGTTGCTTTTTATGGGCGGAGAATTCGGACAGTTTATAGAATGGGATTACAAAAAACAACTTGATTGGTTCTTGCTTGATTACGATTCGCACTCCAATTTGCATGAATTCGTCAAGGACCTCAACGCATATTATCTTGCCAACAAAGAGATGTACTATCTCGATACGACCTACGACGGCTTCAAGTGGATATGCGTGGACGACAATACTCAAAACATCGTATCTTTCATAAGAAGCGACGGCGAGGGTAATTATACCATTGCCGTAGTCAATTTCTCACCTGTCAAGAGAGAACATTATTGTATGGGAGTGCCTGAAAAGAGAGCGTATAGAGTTGTGCTCAACAGCGACGACAAGAAATACGGCGGAGAGAGCGACAAGATGAGCTTCTCCGCGCAAAAGGGCGAGATGCACGGCTATCCGTACTTTATCGAGATGACTATCCCCGGCAACAGCGCAATGTATATCACGCCTGCAAGAAAAGGCAAAAAACAAGATAAAGAAAAAGCAAGCAAGTGACGCTTGCCGCATAAATTTGAAACATAACAAACGTATAGATTTTAGGAGGGAAAATGCATACCAATAAAAAAGAATGCGTCGCCATGTTGTTGGCTGGCGGACAGGGTACGAGGCTTTACTCTTTGACAAGAGATTTGGCAAAGCCTGCCGTATCATTTGGAGGAAAGTACAGAATCATTGACTTTCCTTTGTCAAACTGCATCAATTCAAACATAGACACGATAGGCGTGTTAACTCAATACAAGCCGTTCGATCTCAATCAGTATATCGGCAACGGTCAGCCTTGGGATCTTGACAGACTCAACGGAGGCGTATTCGTATTGCCGCCGTATATGAAGGGCGAGACCTCGGACTGGTATAAGGGAACAGCCAACGCTATATATCAGAATATAGAATTCGTCGACAAATTCTCTCCAGAGTACGTTCTCGTACTTTCGGGCGACCATATTTACAAAATGGACTACGCGCAAATGCTTGCATACCACAAGGAAAAGGGCGCGGATTGCACCATTGCAGTCATCAACGTATCTTTGGAAGAGGCTTCGAGATTCGGTATTATGAATACCAATCCCGACAACTCGGTATATGAGTTTGCAGAGAAACCAAAGCATCCGAAGAGCACCAACGCGTCAATGGGTATTTACATATTCAATTGGGCAAAGCTTCGCAAATACCTCATTGAGGACGAAGAGGACAAGACGTCGCAAAACGACTTCGGAAAGAATATCATTCCAAAGATGCTTGAAGATGGACAAAAACTCTTCGCTTACAATTTCTCGGGATATTGGAAAGACGTGGGTACTATTTCGTCGCTTTGGGAAGCCAATATGGACGTGCTTAATACTTCAAGCGGAATCAACCTTGACGACAGCGCGTGGAAGATATACGCAAGAAATACCGCAGAGCCGCCTCACTTCGTGGGCAAGAACGCTGTCATCAGCAATTCGCTCATCACAGAAGGTTGCGAAATCAACGGCAAGGTCGTCAACAGCGTGCTATCCACGGGCGTGGAGATATGCGAGGGCGCGACTGTAGAAGATTCCACGATAATGCCGGGAGCAAAGATTTGCAAGGGCGCGGTAGTAAAATACGCAATCGTCGGCAATAACGCAATCGTTGGAGAAAACGCCAAAGTGGGCGATACCCAACAAGGTATGGTAGACGGTCAGTGGCAAATCACTGTCGTAGGACCTAATGCGACGGTAGAGCCAAATCAAGTCGTGCCTGTCAAGGCAATGGTAGATTAAGGAGGATAGGCAGATGAACAACGCTATGAGTATTATTTTCGCAAGCGACAACGAGTCAAAACTCAATGAATTGACCCTGCACCGTACGACGGCGTCTTTGCCGTTTGGCGGCAGATACAGATGTATCGACTTTGCGCTTTCCAACCTTGTCAACAGTTCTATCACATCGATAGGTATTATCACGCGCAACAATTATTCCTCTCTTATGGACCATATCCGTATGGGTCGTGATTGGGACCTCAACAGAAAAAACAGCGGTATAGTAGTATTCCCGCCTTACGCTTCCAATACGTCGACCAACGTATTTAAGGGCAAGATAGAGGCTTTGTACGGCATACTTGACTTTTTAGAGCCTTCCGACGACGAGTACGTAATCGTAACAAATAGCAATATCATTGCAAGTATAGATTTTGACGAAGTATACGAAGCTCACGTTGCCAGCGGAGCAGATATAACCATGTTGACGTATACGGCAAAACCGACGACTTCGAGAAGAGTGATCGTCGAGAGCGATTTGAGCGGAAGAGTGAGAGGTATGAAAATTACTCGCGACGCAAGTGATGAAGAATACGAGTTGGGACTATTCTGTTATCTATTCAACAGAAAACAACTTATTCAACTGGTTTCCGACAGCTATGAGAGAGGCAAGATAGACTTCGAGAGAGATATCTTGCAAGCCAATATAGACATTCTCAATATACACGCTTACAAGGTAAAAGGTCACGCGGCGCTCGTAGACGACGTCAAGTCGTATTACAGAGAGAGCATGGCAATACTTGACGCAGGCGTGCGCAACAGTCTTTTCGACAGCGCCGGCAAAGTATTTACTAAGGTAAAGGACAGCGTGCCTACGAGATATTATACAGGCGCAAAAGTCGTCAACAGCTTGATTGCAGACGGTTGCAAAATCAGCGGTAAAGTGGAGAATTCCATTCTCTTCCGTGGAGTCGTCGTCGAAGCAGGCGCAGAGGTCGTCAACAGTATCGTTATGGAAAACGGCAAGGTTATGAAAGGCTCCAAGCTCAACTTTGCAATCACCGATAAAAACGTAACCGTCACAGAAGACAAAGCGCTCAGCGGCAGCGATGCTTATCCTGTAGTAGTAGTAAAGAATAAAACTGTATAAAACCGCCCAAACGGAAATGCTCGGCTACGCTCACATTTTGGCGGTCCTTTCAAAGGATAAATAATATAATTATTAGCAATGTAGCGAAGTGCCAATATAGGAGGTGTAATTGTGCCTGTACAAAGTAAAACCAAGAAGTCTGCGACTTCGACTAAACAAGAGAAGAATACGAAGATAGATTTTGGCAAAAAGATATTGTTTGCGGCTTCGGAAGCAGTGCCTTTTATCAAGACGGGCGGGCTTGCCGACGTTGCGGGATCGCTCCCAAAGGCTTTGGTGGACGGCGGAGTTGATTGCAGAGTAATCTTGCCGCTTTATATGGATATAAAGCAAGAACTCAGAGACAAGATGACGTATATCGGCAACGTCTACGTCAACCTCTCTTGGCGCTATCAATATTGCGGACTTTTCAAAGCCGAGATAGACGGCGTAATATATTACCTTGTTGACAACGAGTATTACTTCAAGCGCAGCGGACTTTACGGCTACTATGATGACGGAGAGAGATTTGCTTTCTTTGCAAGAGCCGTCATTGAAAGTATAAGACTTATGGATGGTTTTGCGCCCGATATCATACATTCCAATGATTGGCAGACTGCGCTCATACCTGTATTCCTTGACGTGTTCTACAGAGGCGACGAGCTTTATAAAAATATCAAGACTGTATTCACAATTCACAATATTGAATTCCAAGGCAGATACAGCGGATTTATGTCGGGAGACGTGCTGGGACTTCCCGATTGGGCAAGAGAGTACGTCGACTTCGACGGCGACGTCAACTATATGAAAGGCGGTATCGAGAGGGCAAACAAGGTCACAACGGTGTCGCAGACGTATGCTCACGAGATACTCAATTCCTATTTCGGTTACGGTATGAACAATATTCTCGTCAACAGACAGTTCAAGTTGTCGGGAATCATCAACGGTATCGACGTCAAAGCCAACGACCCAAAGACTGACAAACACGCATACAGCAACTACGACCTCAATACAATTTAAATAAAGGATAAGAATAAGACGGCTTTACAA
>CAMWSW010000112.1 GCA_947176975.1 uncultured Clostridia bacterium
CGTGGGCGGGGGTAGATTGCTGTCGGCGATTATGTATATGCTTGGACGCGATAGCCTCGTCGTCAGAGAAAGCGACAACCAAGAGGGGTACTTAAAAAGAATTTTTGATAAAAATCTAAAAAACTCTTGACAAAAGCAATTTTTTCATTTATTATTGTAAAGCATTGACGAAATGCTATTTATATCGCGGGTTGGAGCAGTGGTAGCTCGTCGGGCTCATAACCCGAAGGTCGTTGGTTCGAATCCTTCACCCGCAACCATTATAATTAGCCGGTGTAGCTTAGTTGGTCTATAGCGGCCGGTTCATACCCGGCAGGTCATTGGTTCAAATCCGATCACCGGTACCAAAAAATAAGAACTTCAATCGAAGTTCTTATTTTTTTACTTATTAACTTTTCATTTTTGATTTTACTATTCTTTATCGATAGGTTTCGCTTGCTTTTGTTTTTTATTTTTTGCGCTGTAATTTTTATTGACGCGCATTGCGTTGAGAATTGCCACGATTGCCACGCCGACATCGCCAATTACGGCAAGCCACATACCCGTAATGCCAAGCGCGGATAGCAACATTATCAACAATTTGACGGCAAGGGATATGACGATATTTTGCATTACGACAGCCATTGTCTTTTTGGCAATGCGCTTTGCCGTGGCGATACCGCTCAAGTCGTCTTGCATAAGCACTATGTCGGACGCTTCGATTGCGGCGTCGCTTCCTACGCCTCCCATTGCTATACCAATGTCTGAGCGCATAAGCACGGGCGCGTCGTTGATTCCGTCGCCGACGAAGCAGAGTATATCGCCTTTCTTTTTATTTGCAAGCATTTGCTCTACGTTTTCCACTTTGTTTTGCGGGAGCAACGACGCTTTGTAGCTCGTCAATCCAAGTTCTTGAGCCACGCTTTTGGCGATTACTTCGTTGTCGCCAGTAAGCATTACGGTGCTGCAATTCATTGCGCCCAGATTGGATATGACGGTCTTTGCCTCGGGTTTTATCTCGTCGCTTATCAGCAAAGAGCCTATGAATTTGCCGTTTTGCGCAACGTATACCACCGTGCCTACGCCGTCTTGCGGAATAAAAGATATATTATTGTCAATCATCAACTTTTCGTTGCCGCAATATATCACGTCGTCGTCCTTCGTCGCAATTATGCCTTGACCTGCGACGTTGGTAATAACGTAGTCTTTTTGCACTTCTTTGCCATAACAAGCAAGAATTGATCTTGCGATTGGGTGAGAAGAGCCCTGTTCGGCAATGGATGCAAGGCGCAAAACCTCTTCTTTGTTTTCTTGAGGTGATATTGCAGTGACTGCGAAATTGCCCTTCGTCAAAGTGCCCGTCTTGTCAAATACGAAAGTATTGGCTTTGTTGAGAAGCTCCAAGAAGTTAGACCCTTTGACGAGTATGCCGTGTCTTGACGCTGCGCCTATGCCCGCAAAGAATGATAGCGGAATGGATACGACGAGCGCGCAAGGGCAGGACACGACCAAAAAGCTCAAAGCGCGGTATATCCAACTGTACCAATCTTTGGTGATAATGCCGGGGATAAGCGCAAGGAGCAACGCTGCGCCTACGACGATTGGTGTATAGTATTTTGCAAACTTGGTGATGAAGTTTTCAGCCTTTGATTTGCGCGACGAAGCATTCTCGACGAGCTCCAAAATTTTGGATACTGTGGAGTCGTAAAATACTTTGCTAACTCTTACTTGAATTTGCGAAGTCATATTGACGCTACCGCTTATCACTTCTTCGCCTACGCTCACTTCGCGCGGAAGGGATTCGCCTGTCAAAGCCTTGGTATCAAGCGTAGAAGAGCCGTTGATTATCACTCCGTCAAGGGGTACTTTTTCACCGGGGTTGATGACGATAATATCTCCGACTGATACTTCTTCGGGATCGACTTGTTCGACGGAGTCGCCTCGCATCACGTTGGCGTAATCGGGGCGTATGTCCATAAGCGCAGATATGGATTTGCGTGATTTGCCCGTCGCATATCCTTGGAAAAACTCTCCCACTTGATAAAACAGCAGTACGGCGCAAGCCTCGTCAAAGCCTTCGATTTCTTTGCCGGCGACGCCCGTATAAATGCCGAGAGCAAAAGCTCCTATCGTCGCAACGCTCATCAAAAAGTTCTCGTCGAGAATCTGTCCGTGAGCGATGTTGCGCGCGGCTTTAAAAAGCACGTCGTAGCCTATGACGACGTATATCGCAAAGTATAGACAGAAGGGTAGCAACCAGCCTACCTTGCTATTTGTTACGCTTGCCAAGTCGACAATCTTGTCTACGATCATGACTATCAAAAACGCCGCAAGCGCAACTAGTATTCTTGTCAAGTTCTTTTTTTGTTTTCTCGTTAAATTAAAACTCTTCATTTAAATATTATCCTTGTCGTTTATTTGCTTATAGGAATTTTTTATACCAGTTTAATGATAATTGCACCTTTGAACAACTATTCAATTATATGCTATAAAAAAAGGCTAAATCAATTTTAACTTGCAGGGGAGCATAATGCGGCGACTATGCTCGCCCATAAAAGCTGTTAGCGGATAATTCTTGTGTCAGGTTCAACTTTCTTGCAGACTTTGACGACTTCGTCCATTATCGCTTCAAAGCGGGCGTCGTCGGCTTCGATTGTCATCTTTTGAGTCAAGAAGTTGACGTTGATTTGCGATACGCCGTCGATTTTGGCGATGGCGCGCTCCATTTTAGCGGCGCAATTTGCGCAATCCAAATCCTCAAGTTTAAAAATCTTTTTCATATTATACCTCCATTCCGCTGGGCGGATTTATTTTATTCGTTGACGTGGCTGAGACCGCATTGCATAATCAAAGTCACGTGATCGTCGTCCAAAGAATACTTGACCTCTTTGCCTTCTTTGACGCCCCTGACGAGCTTGATGTTGCGGAGTACTCTCAGTTGATGAGATACGGCTGATACGCTCATATCAAGTATCTCGGCAATCTCGCCTACGCATAAGTCGGCAACTTGCAGACAACTCAATATCTTGGCTCTCGTGGGGTCGCCCAAAGCCTTGAAAAGTTCTGCCAATGCGTAAGTTGTGTCTTCGCTTGGCAATTGGTCTTTTATCGTAGTCGTCTTGTCTTTTTGTTCTTTCATAAATCCTCGTTTATCAGTTGAATAATTGAATTGTTATTCAACTGTTCAATAGTAGTATATGCCCAATTTTGGACTTTGTCAATACTTTTTTGCAAAAATTTTTGTAAATACGGAAAATTTTTGAACAGAGTAATTTGCAAAACAAATAAATAAATGATAATATAGAAATAAGGAGTTTAACATTTATGGTAATTAAAAATAAAGTTGCGATATACGCATTTCTTATTGTCATCATTGCATTGACTTCGGTAATCGGTACAGTTCTTCTTGTGAGAAATGAGAAAAAAACAAAAGGCTTTGTAAGAGTCGACGCGGTCGTTGTGGATTATAAGGAACGATGGGACTATGACGATGATGAAATGATGTATTGTGAAATCGTGGAGTACACAGTTGACGGAGTGGTTTACAAAGCGACAAATTCAGTATGGACAAACGCGCCAAAGAGAATTGGCAAAAAGATTGAAATAGCGTACAATCCAGACCGTCCTTCACAATGTGTTTTTGTCAAAAGCCAAAACTTTTTCTCATTGATACTCTTTATCTTTAGCGGCGTATGTCTATTAGCGCTGATAGCGCAAATTGTAATGGATAGAAAAGCCAAGAGAAATCAAAGTGAAGATAATGAAAATATATTGGTCGCTTGACAAAGACAATACAAAAATCTATAATTTTATTAAGAATATTTTATAGGAGTGACTTATGGGCAAGAAAAACAGAAAGAAAAGCACGTTCTTTTCGGATTTTAAAGCATTTATCACCAAAGGCAACATAATGGATATGGCTGTCGGCGTTGTTATCGGCGGAGCGTTCAGCGCAATCGTCAACAGCCTCGTCAACGACATTATTATGCCGCTTCTCACATTGGCTACGGGCGACGGCGTTCAAGGACTTTCGGTCGTACTCAACGGCGTTGAAAAATACCTCGAAGACGGTTCTGTCAATCCCGAAGCGGTACTTTGGAACTACGGCAACTTTTTGCAGACCATTATCAATTTCTTGATTATTGCGCTTTGTATATTTACTGCGCTGCGTATTATTATGAATATCAAGAAAGCAAGCGAAATGATTGCAGAAAAGGCAAAACATGAGATTAAAGGCGATGCAGAACAAGCGGCAGCTCAAGAAGCAGTTGCAGACGTTGCGGAAGAAGTAAAGGCTGACGATACCGTCGTTGCAGAAGAAGCAAAGACGGAAGAAGTAAAAGAAGAGGCGGTTGCCGAAGCTGTTGAGGAAGTAGTAGAGCAAAAGGAAACTCAAGAAGATTTGCTCAAACAAATCAGAGATTTGCTTGCGACTATGCAACCGGAAAAGAAGAGCGAAAAGCCGGCGACTAAAGCAAAGACCGCAACTAAGCCTGCTACTAAAAAGACTACCAAGTCTGCAAAGTAATTTTTATTAAAATTCACAACCGCCTTTGGATAGATCAAGGGCGGTTTTTTATTTGCAAAAATCAGAGTACGTATTGAAAAACGTCGTTTAGTATGATATAATGATTAAAAGTATGCGAAGGATAAAGATAAAAGAATTTTTTAGCAAGATACTTGCGGAAATATTCGTAGATAAGTACAACTG
>CAMWSW010000113.1 GCA_947176975.1 uncultured Clostridia bacterium
ATTGGACACGTCCGCCCAACGCCAACCGTAAATGCTTTGGTCGTCGTCGCCTACGGCAAAGATATTGCCGTACTTGTTGGCAAGAAGTCGTACCAAAGTATATTGAATTTTGTTGGTGTCTTGGAATTCGTCGACGTGGATATACTTGAACAAAGTCTGATATTTGTCAAGTACGTCTTTGTTGGTGGCAAAAAGCAACAGCGTCTTGAAAAGCAAATCGTCAAAGTCAAGGGCGTTGTTTTCCTTGAGTTCTTTCTCGTACCTCTCGTATACAGTCGCAATGAGGTCGCCCTCGGGTTCTCCTTTGAGCCTCGGAGCGTACTCCTTTGCGCTCAAAGCCATATTCTTTGCATTGGAGATATGCCACTTGATTTGTTTTTTGTATTCTTTGTTGTCCTCTACTTCCATAGCCTTGAGAATACGCGCAATTACCTTTTTGCTGTCCTCGTCGTCGTAAATAGAAAAGTTGGAGTTGAAGTCGCCGAGCTTGGAAATGTCGGCGCGAAGTATCTTGGCGCAAAGTGAGTGGAACGTGGATATAGTCATACCACCGCGCCCCGTAACTTGCGTAATACGCTCTCTCATTTCGCCCGCAGCCTTGTTGGTAAAAGTGATTGCCAAAATATTGCGCGGGTCAACGCCCTCTTTCTCAATAAGATAGGCAATGCGATACGTCAAAACTCTCGTCTTACCGCTTCCCGCTCCCGCAAGCACCAATACCGCGCCTTGCGTATCTTCTACCGGCAAAATCTGCGCGCTGTTCAACAAAGATTTGTAATCCATAATGAATTTATTATATTATATATAAGAGAAAAACTCAACTGTTTTTGTCATTCAAACAAAGTATTTCCACAGGGTCAAGGTCGAGAACTTTGCATAAGTTAGCGAAGGTGTCAAATGCAGGTAAAATCTTACCCTTTAGATAATCTGACATTGTTTGTGGTTTAACTCCAATTCTTCTTGAAATTTCCGATTGCGTTAGTTTGCTATATTTAATCGCCTCTCTAACGACTTCTTGAAACTTCGATTTAATTTGTTCTAATGTTACCATATATAACTCCTCCAATCTTTTATAACATTTTATCAGTTTTTAACTGAAAAGTGTTTGACTTTCAGTTATTAACGGATATATAATTATAAAAAAGATAAAAAGGATGTAAAAACTATGAAAAAACATAATTCCGCTATTATGCAAATGATGATGGGACATCGAGGCAACTATGACGAATTAAAGTTAAGCGACGAATACAAAAAGGCAACTCGCGATTTAGTCAATAAAATCGAAGAATTTCAAAAACAAATTGCCGACAAACCAAAATTATTAGAAATGTTTAACGAATTGCAAGACGCGCACGTAAACGAAAATACTATTTTTGCAAACGACGTATATCGAGAAGGTTTTGCCTTTGGGCTTGCTATGGGACAGGAAATATTTGATGATTAAAGACATAGAAAAGACCCTTCGACTACGCTCAGGGTGACGCGTTCAAGGCGATACTTCCGTAAGGCGAAAAGTGGGATTTGCAATTATTACGTCATAGTTTTTGGTTTTGTTAGTTTCGTGTTTTCTTTTTCTTTCACTAAAAAATATGGTGGTAATTTTGCAAATACTACTTGAGCCTTTACTCCTACCCAAAAAATGGGAAGTGTCGTT
The DNA here is from genome assembly GCA_947176975.1 of uncultured Clostridia bacterium. Lineage (GTDB taxonomy): Bacteria > Bacillota > Clostridia > Christensenellales > UBA3700 > RACS-045. The sequence goes on from CAMWSW010000113.1 coordinate 1,655, forward strand.
GCACACTTCCCAACTTTTCAAATGTTACGCTTTGTACATTCTCTTACGAGCTGCCTCAGCTTTCTTCTTGCGCTTTACGCTTGGCTTTTCGTAAGCCTCTTTCTTACGGAGGTCGCCGATAATGCCGTCTCTTGCGCACTTACGCTTAAATCTTCTGATTGCGCTGTCCAAAGACTCGTTTTCACCTACTTTAACAGTTGACATTTTATCGCCTCCTTTCCCTACGGCTTAATTACTTGAATATTATTGCATATTAAAAAAATCTTGTCAACAAAATTTTTCATTAAATTTTCAACTTCTTGCAAACCTGCGCAAGGTCGAGGTCTTTCTTGTCTTTCAACGCCCAAATATCAATGCCGTCGTCGGACTTTCTCGGAATGATATGGAAGTGCAAGTGGAAGACTGATTGTTGAGCGCTCTCTCCGCTTGCGTTGAGAATATTGACGCCCTCAAATCCGCAGTCGTCGACGTAGTGACGGGAAATCTTTTGCACGGTGTCAATGGTGGCTTTGAGGTATGCCTCGTCGCAATCGAGTACGTTGACGCAATGCTTTTTGGGAATTACCAAAGTGTGACCGTAGCTGTCGCTAGCTATGTCCAAAAATGCGTAAGTCATATCGTCTTCGTAAATCTTATACGAGGGGATTTCTCCCTTGATTATTTTGCAAAAAATGCAGTCCATAATACTCTCCTTTCTCGGGATTTTATCCCATTTTGTCCATATTTATTATTTTACAATACGCTATGCCGTCGATTGCTTTTTCGACGGTGACGTCGTATAGACAATCGCTCTGTCCGTCCTCGATGTAGCACTTGATATATTGCATGGAATATCCGCACGTGTAGCCTTGCTCCATATCTTCGGTGAGGAGTTGCAAGGTCTTGCCGACAAAGCCTTCGACGTACTTTTGACGCATTTTCTCGGCGACTTTTATTGCCCTGTTTACCCTGTCTTTGACGACGCTTTGGGGCAATAATTTATACCTCGTCGCAACCGTGCCTTCTCTTGGCGAATACCCAAAGACGTGCATTTGCGCAAAGCCTACTTTCTCAATAAATGCAAGCGTGCTTTCAAAGTTCTCTTCGCTCTCCGTAGGGAATCCGCATATCAAATCCGTAGTGATAGCCGAATCTGGGAAATACTTGCGAATTAGCTCTACCTTTTGCAAATACTCGGCGGTGGTATAATGTCTGTTCATTTTCTTGAGTACGCCGTCCTCTCCGCTCTGCAAAGACAAGTGGAATTGCGGGCAAAAATTCTTAAGTTTTTTAAGAGAAGTAAGCAAACTCTCATCTATCACGTTGACTTCCAAAGAACCGAGACGTATCCTGCAATCTATATCGCTTAAAGCGCGTATTAGCGTCGCTAAATTACTGTTTATGTTCTTTCCGTATGACGAAATATCAATGCCCGTGATTGTGATTTCCCTGCTCTTGTGCTCGAGATTTTTGCATTCTTCGACTACGCTCTCGATACTTCTCGAACGACTTCTGCCTCTGACGTAAGGGATGAGACAGTAAGAGCAATAATTGTCGCAGCCGTCTTGAATCTTGACGTAGGCTCTCGTGCGTACTACTTCGGCGGAAAAATCGTCCTCGTATTCTCTCGGAAGAGCCTCGAGCAATATCCCGCTCTCTTGCAATCTATCCGCCAGCTTGCCCTTTTGGGCGTTGCCTATGACGAAAGTCACGTTGTCCTTCGCGGCAAACTGCTTGGGATCGTTTTGCGACGCGCAACCGCATACGACCACCTTGGCGCGCGGATTGAGCTTGAGACACCTGCTGACGCATTGACGGGATTTGCGCTCCGCCTCGTTGGTAACGGCGCAGGTATTGAGTATATACAAATCGGCGTAGACCAAATCTTCGCTTACTTCATGACCTCTTTCCGTGAGAGTCTTAAGCAAGCTGTCGCATTCGTATTTATTTACTTTGCACCCCAAATTGTATACTACAATCTTCATATTTTACCCTTGCAGGTCTCCCATTTCGTACATAATCAAAGCCGAGGTAATTATTGCCGCAGTCTCGCATCTCAAGATACGCTTTCCAAGCGAAACCACCTGACCTCTCTTCTCGACGATTTTGTCCACTTCTTCTTGAGCAAATCCGCCCTCGCTGCCTATAATCAAGGCTATCTTCTTGCCTTTTTCCATGCCCTGCACGGCGGACAACTTGCCTACCTTTGCGTGTTCGTAAGGAAGTATGACTGTGTCGTATTCGTCAAGCATAGCGAGCAAGCCGTCAAAGTCGACAAGCTCTCCCACCTGCGCGGATCTTGCCCTACCGCATTGTTTGCAAGCCTCCAAGGCTATGCGGGAAAGTCTTTGCAAATTGAACTTGGTCTCATTGGTGTATTGCGACAAAAACGGGACTATTTTCTCCACTCCCAACTCTACGCACTTTTGCACGATAAGGTCGAGTCTATCTCCCTTTGGAAGAGCTTGAAAGAGCGTCACGCTTGCGGACGCCTTGCACTCATTGTCGACGATTTTGTCCACTTCGGCTTTGGCGTAATCCTTGTTCATCTCGCGAATAGTACAATAATAGTCCTTGCCGTCGTCAAGATTGACGATGATTTGATACCCCACTTTGTGTCGCAAAACCTTGCTCATGTGGGTATATTCTTCGCCGTCGACTATAATATATCTGCCGTCAAAATTATTGGCATTTGCAAAAAATCTCTTGATTTCCATATTATTTCCGTATTACATATTTGAATTACTACGCTTTCTATAGACGAGCAAGACAAGGAAAGCGAGCATTTTCGACAGGGAGTTTACTTTGCGTAAATGACCCGAGAAAAGCGGAGCTTGACACAGTATTGCGAAGTCTAGAGGAAGCGACTTAGTTCAACGCGTCAACTTAAAAGCGACCCACTCGCCCATATTCATACGCTCTTGCACCTTAAAACCTGCTTTTGCCAAAGCTCTCTTGACGTCGTCTTCTCTCTCGAGAATAATACCC
>CAMWSW010000114.1 GCA_947176975.1 uncultured Clostridia bacterium
GGGGTCACGTACGCCAAGTACGCTCACCGCTCGGTTGCCGTCTCACGGACAAAAAAGTCCTTTTCGGACAATTTCGCAAGGCGAAATACACACCAATCTCCGCAGTCGTGCGTGAGTGTTTTAATGTCATTCTGAGCGAAACGAAGTGTAGTCGAAGAATCTAAACTATATTATAAATATTTAAAGGAGATATATATGAAAGTATTACTTATCAACGGAAGTTGCAGAGCAAAGGGCTGTACCAACAGAGCGCTCGAAGAAGTTGCAAAGGTGCTTGCGGAAAACGGGGTGGAATACGAGATATTCCAAGTAGGCAATGCGCCTATAAGAGATTGCATTGGCTGTAATCAATGCTCGGCAAAACTCAAAAACAACACTTGCGCATTCGACGACGATATCGTCAATACACTTATCCAAAAGGCAAGCGAGTGCGACGGCTTCGTGTTCGGCACGCCGGTATACTACGCGCACCCAAGCGGAAGAGTCTTGTCATTGCTTGACAGAGTATTTTACGCAGGTGGCAGAGTATTCAAACAAAAACCCGCTTTTGCTGTTGCAAGCGCAAGAAGGGCAGGCACGACTGCATCTATCGACGTACTCAACAAGTATTTCACCATAGCGCAAATGCCTATCGCTTCGTCAAGCTATTGGAATATGGTTCACGGCAACGCGCCAGAGCAAGTCGAGCAAGATTTGGAAGGCTTGCAGACTATGCGCAACGGAGCGCGTAATCTCGTGTGGCTTATGAAGTGCATAGAACTTGGTAAACAGAATGGAGTGGAGCCGCCAAAAAATGAAAGTGGGGTACGTACTAATTTCATAAGATAAGTAACCGGCTGCGTAACAAAAAACAAGTACCTGCAATGCAAGTACTTGTTTTTTTAATAGAATCCCAAGCTTATCATAAGAGCTTGATTTATTTTTTGCATAGTGTCAAGTGGCACTTCGCCTATTTTGTCTTTGAGTCGCTTTTTGTCAAGCGTACGTATTTGTTCGAGTAGTACGACAGAGTCCTTGTTGAGTCCAAAGTCACCCGCAGAAAGTTCTATATGCGTAGGCAATTTTGCCTTATTGATCTGGCTTGTCACTGCGGCGGCAATGACGGTGGGACTGTATTTGTTACCCACGTCGTTTTGCACCACGAGGACGGGGCGGATACCGCCTTGTTCGCTTCCTACGACGGGACTAAGGTCTGCGTAATATAATTCGCCTCTTTTTATCATAGTAATTCTCCACAGCGTTAGTCCTGATAAATTATATGCAATTTATCGGTTCAAGGTTATTGTTGACAATACTCTCGATTTTTATTCGGGAATACAAATATAATGACGCATTGATAAATTATTACTATGGCTGTTAACAAAGTTATAATATTATATGATTTAATATAATTTTAATAATAAGGTATTGACCTCAAAATCTTTTTATGATATTATAAATGTGATGTAATTTACAAAATCCACGTTACATTAAGGAAAGGGAATTATGGCTTCACTCAATGAAAACAAACTTCTTCGAAAGTTCTTCGGCACAGACCCGACGAAAAAAGAAGAAATGCAACCGTCAGAAGTTTTGTCTTATTCCGTAGCAGGTCTCGGACAAAACATCATCTGTCAGCTTGTCACAGCGTTCTTCATGGTTTATTTGACAGACGTTGTCGGCACGCCGGCAATATGGCTTTCGATAATGTTCCTTGCGGCAAGACTTTTTGACGCATTCAACGACCCAATCATGGGTACGATAGTCGACAGAACCCGTAGCAAGTTGGGCAAGATGAGACCTTATCTATTGTATTCGCCTATACCGATTGCAGTACTTACAGTCTTGCTGTTTACGACGTTCCCGAATTGGTCGGCTGAAGGAAAATTCGCATATTCGACGATCATATATCTTTTGTGGGGCATAGCGTATACGTCGGTAGACGTTCCATACTGGGGCTTGGCATCTTCGATGACTTCCGACACAGACAAGAGAAATACGCTTTTGACAGTAGCGCGTCTTTTCTGTACGATTGGTAGCGGCCTTATCTCCGTTGCAATACCTATCTTTACGGATACCAACCCCGAGACTCAGACCTTCAAGATTTCGCAAGACGCTTTGAAGTGGATATATCCCGTAATTGCATTAGTGTGCGTATTAATAGCAGTTCCTACGTTCTGGATTGGATTTAAGAACAGCAAAGAGAGATTCTATGAAGATAAAGAAAAAGCTTCTCTCAAAGACAATCTCAAACTTCTTGCAAAGAACAAGCCTGTACTTCTTATGATATTGGTAGGCGTACTCGGCGGACTTCGTACGATATATATGACGACAGCCGTATATATTGCAAAGTACAACTTCCTTGATCAGAATTTGGCGTCCGTCATCTTCTTGTTGGTTGTACCGGGCGGTCTTGCCGCAACGTTGCTCACACCTATCCTTTCCAAGAAGCTCGGTAAGAGAGATATCATGATTTGGTCGCACCTTATCGGCGGCGCTTTGCTTGTAGTATTGTACTTAATCGGTTTGCCGTCTAGCGGACAAAGCAACGTAGCAAAAGTATTCTTCTACATAATAATCATTATCGCAGGTATTCCTTCTGGTTTCAGCAACATTCTTACTTACTCAATGATTGCAGACTCCATCGACTATCTCGAAGACAAGACTGGCAAGAGAGCAGAGGGCATTTGCTTCTCGATGCAGACGCTTATATCCAAAATCGGTATGGCTCTCACAGCATTCGTAACTTTGTTGGTACTCGGTTTGGCAGGATATGACAACGCTGATAAAGTCGTCACTCAAGAATCAATCAATTTGATGACTGCGGAAGAACTTGCAACTTACAACAGCGTTATCAAAAACAACTGGATGGCAACGACGCTCTTGTGCGGAATATCAATGGCAGCTTGCGCAATACCTCTCTTTTTCTATACGTTTACTGAAAAGAGACAGGTCGAAGCAGTATCAAGAGTTCTTGCAAGAAAGAAAGCTGCGGGCACTATGAACGAGGCCGAAGCAGGCGAGTTTATTCAAGAGCTTAAGCTTGTCGATAAAAAGACTCAAGAGAGAACCTACTCCGAAGTCGCACAAATTCTCGGTTGGGAAAATGCAGACGCAGTCAGAGCATTTATAGTTGAGTCAGATAATGCTAAAGCAACTACCGACGTAGTCGAAGAGAAAGTGCAAAACGTCTATGAAGACGCAGGCATTACTCAAGAAGCAAAAGAGACTGAAGAAGTCAAGGTCGAGGAAGATGTAAAGACCGAAGAAGAGGTAAAAGACGATTCCGTTGAAGAAACAGATAAGTCTGACTTTGACGAATCAAATTCCTAAATAAAAGTCGTTTAATCGACATATAACAGCAAAATTTCAAAGGCTATCTCATGAAGGTAGCCTTTGAAGAAGTAAAAGGTGATTATGGCATCATATACGTCTTTATACAGAAAATACAGACCCGACACTTTTGATAAGATGTTGGGTCAAAAGCATATTATCAAGACCTTGTCAAATGCAGTACTTGCGGGCAAAATATCGCACGCATATTTGTTTACGGGTACGCGCGGCACGGGTAAGACGTCTACTGCCAAGATTTTCGCCAAGGCAATCAACTGTCTATCGCCGCGTCCCGACGGATCGCCGTGCGGAGAGTGCGAAGTATGCAAGGCGCTTTCAAGTCCCAACAATATGGATATATTGGAGATGGACGCTGCGTCCAACAATAGCGTTGACGATGTCAGAGACTTGATAGAAAAGGTCAAGTACGTTCCCGTAGCTTGCAAGTACAAAGTATATATCATAGACGAAGTTCATATGTTGACAATGCAGGCATTCAATGCGCTTCTCAAGACTTTGGAAGAACCGCCGGAGCATACAGTCTTCATTCTTGCGACCACAGAGGTTCACAAACTTCCGCAGACCATACTGTCGCGTTGTATGCGATTTGATTTCAGATTGCTTTCGACGAATGAGCTTGCCGATTACCTTGCAGGTATCTTCGACAAAGAGGGAAGGCAGTATCAGAAAGAAGCAGTACGCGCTATTGCAGAGGCTGGAGACGGAAGTGTCAGAGATATGCTTTCGGTCGCAGATATGTGTCTTTCGTACACACAAGACAAGTTGACTTATGACGACGTACTCGAAGTTTTGGGCGCAAGCTCTCCAAAATTGGTTGTTGGACTGTGTTCGGCAATTATAGACCACGACGCAAAAAAAGCTTTGGAGATAACGGATAAAATAGTTTCGCTCGGCAAAAGCGTAGCGCTGCTCTCAAGGGATATATCCAAGATGATGCGCGCAATGCTTTATATTCTCAATTGTTCCAATGCAAATTCCTTTTTGTCATTGCCAAAGGATATTTACGATTCGCTCGTTGTAATCTCCAACAATACCGACAATGGGTCTTTGGTACGCATAATAGAGATTTTCGTCAATATAGAGAACGAACTTCGTACTTCGTCTTCGCCAATAATTACGCTTGAGATGAGCGTAGTCAAGGCTTGCGATTTGACGATTGACCTTGACGGCGACGCCGTGATAAGAAGATTGAAAGACGTTGAGTCCAAGATAAGGACTATGGCAAAGCATTTTGGCGCTGCCGACGAT
>CAMWSW010000115.1 GCA_947176975.1 uncultured Clostridia bacterium
CCCCGCCCCCCCCCCGTTTTCTATCTAGGAGCCGCCGGGTTCCGATATTGCCTCGTCGCTGTCGTGCTCGGAGAGGTCTACAATCCACTGGTCGCTGTCTTTGCGGGCTCGGTCTTCTTTGCCGTCGTCGCCGTCTTCACGTTCTTTGCGGGCTCTTTTTTCTCTGCCACAGGTATTGCCTCCTAAAGAAAATATGTAATATATTGTATGTAATAAATCTATATATCAAATATATTGTATTATATAAAAAAATATTTTGCAAGTGACGAGGACTACTTTTAATGGAATATTTTGCCAAATTTTTGTCGAACAAATGTTTGCGTTTTTGTAAAAAAATGTGATATACTAGCAATATGAGAAAAATACTCCACTGCGACGCCAATAACTTCTACGCTTCAGTCGAATGTATGCTAGACCCAAGCTTGAAGGACAAGTACGTTGCCGTATCGGGCAATCCCGATAAGCGGCACGGCATTATTTTGGCAAAAAATCAAAAAGCCAAGGAGTGCGGAATCAAAACGGGCGAAGTCATTTGGGAGGCAAAGCGCAAATGCCCCGAGCTTGTGCTAGTCCCTCCTCAATTTGACAAATACGTCTACTACTCCGATAAGATATTCGATATATACTGCCAATATACCGACAGAGTCGAGCCTTTCGGCATCGACGAGTGTTGGCTTGACGTCACGGGATCTATGCGACTTTTCAAGAGCGCGACAGCCATTGCCAACGAACTGCGCGAGCGTATCAAAAAGGAAATCGGCATCACCATATCCGTGGGAGTGTCTTTCAACAAGGTCTTTGCAAAACTAGGCTCGGATATGAAAAAGCCCGACGCCACGACGGTGATATCCCCCGACAATTTCAAAGACAAAGTGTGGCCTCTTGACGTGGGCGACCTATTGATGATTGGAAGAAAGACAAAAGATAAATTGAAAAGTCTTGGTATCTCCACAATAGGCGACCTTGCTACCACAAATCCCAAAATATTGGTGGACAAATTCGGAATCAACGGTCAGAAGATGTATGACAACGCCAACGGTATCAACGACGAAGAAGTGAGACTATATTACGACAAGCATATCCCCAAAAGCGTGGGCAACTCCACTACTATGCCAAAGGACGTGACTTCGCGCGACGAAATCAAAGCCGTGGTAATGGCGCTCAGCGAAATGGTGGCGGTGAGATTGAGAAAATACGGATTTGTGGCGGGCGGAATACACCTGGGAATAAGATACAACGATTTGACTTATGCGGGCAAGCAATGCAAGCTCCCCTTCAAAATCAACTCGGCAAGCTGTCTTTGCGACAGAGCAATGGAAATTTACGACTCGATAAAACACCCCAGCCCCATACGACTGCTGTCGGTGTCGACCTTTGATTTATCAAGCGGAGACGAGGTGATGCAGACGTCAATGTTTGACGACGAAAAAACTCAAAAGCTCCGCCGTCTCGACAAATCCCTCGACGAGATAAGACAAAAGTACGGCTACAATGCGCTCAAGTCGGCGTCATTGCTCGAACACCCGTTCGTCACCGACGGACTTGAGGACAGCGACTTTTTACCGTTTAAAAAATAGATTAACCTATAATTGCTTTGATAGCTAACACGACTACCAAGACTATTACTGCAAGACGACCTATTGCGGAAAGGAAAGAATACAGCCTCTTTCTTGCGCATGACTTTTTGTCGAGAATATACTCTGCGCCTTCGACACGATAGCCCTCTTCTCTCAACTTGACTCCCACGCCCACTCCGTATTTGGGATTGGGATGCATGAAGCTGACGTTGAGAGGCACATTGCTTTCAACGCCGCTGATTTTGCAGTCAAGTGAATGATTGCACTTTGCGTACCTTGGAGTAAAAAATCCCATAACGCCTACTATCCAAAAGAGCAAAGCTCTGACAAACCAAAGCGCGCCGGAAAATTCCGATTTCTTGACAAATTGCACTTCAAAGCGTCCGTCTGCGTCGACTTGAGGTTCGACGTACTCGTTGCCGTTTTTGCAATAGACCTTGAGCGGCTGGGAGTTTTGAAATACCTTGATATCCTTGCGGTTGTGTAAAAATATCTTCATAATACTACACCCCCAATACCTTTGATTTTGTCGCCAAGTAGACTATCGCGCCAATGACCGTCAATGCAATCATGACACCGCTTAAAATGACCTTTTTGCGTGATGACTTGCCGTTGTTTTCCTTTATGGCAAGAAGTATCGTCAACACGCCCAGCGCGATGCCCACTACCAAAAAAATATATATGATAGCGGAATAATTTTGATATACGCTTTGAATCATTGGCAGGACGTCAACGCTTTCCGAATCGAAAGCATTGCGAAAACCTTCGCTCAACAAAATTAAGAATGCCGTAGCCAAAATAAGAATAACTAGTACGAAAAGATACAAAATTCTTGCCACCGCAAATGCGGCGTACATCAAGTACGACAACATTGGCACAAAGGTAGCTATGCACACCAGCCACCCAAGCCGTAAAAGCGTGCCGCTTATACGCTCCTTGAGCTGCATATTTTGAATAGTTTCCATATTTCCCCCGAAAACTCTTTAAATATATTATTTACATTATATAATATTTTTATCAATTAGTCAATACGCAATAAATTTATCTACCTCAATTCGCCGACTTGATGAAATGAAAAAAGAGAAGTTGCAACTTCTCTTTTTAATACAGCCTTATCGACTTATTGGTGCGGTCACCGGGACTTGTAAGGAGCAAAGCGACGGAATAGCGAGCAAGCAAAGCGTCTCGTGCGAGCGTCACTAATTCGGACTGTCATAGGTGAGCGCATTTGTGTCGGAAGGCAAAATAAAAAAGAAGTGATGAACTTCTTTTTTAATAAAGCCTTGCCGACTTATTGGTGCACCAGTGACGATAGAGGTTGAACCTTTATCGCAGATAAGACCTTGTCGTTATCGGCAAGGTCTATTTCTTTAAGTTCCTTGTCGTTGCCGAAAGTCAGATATGTAACTACTGTATCGTCATAAACAAACACTTTGTAAACGAGGTGGTCTATAAGTTTCTTTTGGTATTCCTTGTCGTTCGGGTCGCCCTTGATTAGCATAGCCACAAAGTTAATAATCTTTTCTTTGGTTATCTTTTGCCCGCGCTCTAACTCGATTTGTGCCTTGTGGGCGGTTAGGTCTTTTATAAGTATTTCAACCTCTTGCATTTTGCGCTCTATATTCGCCCGTAGTAGGTCATTACGCGCCAGTATAAATGCGTTTGTAAGTTGTTCCGCCTCGTCTTGTGCGTGCCGTATTTGCGCCTCTATGCTTTTCATTCCGTTGTCGCCCGTGCGTTGCTCGTGGTAGTTTATCGTGTCTTGCGCGGCTTTCTCAACGATATTTCTATCGCTCAAAAAGTCGTGTCCTACTTGGGTAACATACAATTCCAGTTTGTCTTTGTCCTCGCGTTTCTTGTCGCAGAGGGCTTTATTTTTCTGCTTGCAAACGTAATAGTAATGTTTTTGCCCCGTGTGGCTCGTACCGCCGCCCGCTATCATAGGCGTACCACAATGCCCGCAAAACGCTTTGCCCGTAAGCAAATACGGCTCTATCGCGGAGTTTGCTCCCGCAAGTATCTTGTTTTGCTGTAACCGCTTTTGCACCTTTGCAAAAGTCGCTTTATCTATGATGGCGGGGTATGTATTGGCGCATAGCCGTTGCCCGTGCATAAATTCGCCCGTGTACTTGGCGTTAGACAGCCAGTTTTCAAACGTACGGAAAGTAAACGGCTTGCCTTTGTAAAGTATGTGCCGCTTGTTCAATTCTTCCGCAATTTCCTTTTTGTCCGTGCCGTTGGCGTACTCGGTAAAGATAAAACGCACGACTTCGGCTTGTTCCTCGTCAATGGCTACTTTGTGTATCGTGCCTTTGTTACCTTTCTTGTCGGTGTCTATGAGTTTATATCCGTAAATGAGATAACCGCCGCAATACGTTCCGTTTTTAACGCTCGTATCCAGTCCGTCGCGTACACGCTTTGAAAGTCTTTCGCTGTATTTCTCGTCGTTCCATTCAAGGAACATTTCGTATATTTCGCCGCCCTCGTCGTCGCTGACTGGCTCGGTTGCCGAAACTACTCGTATGCCGTACTGCTTTTTTAACTGCGCTTTGTACATTATGCTGTCAATGCGGTTGCGGGCAAATCGGTCAAACTTGTAAACGATAATATGCTGAAACGCGCCTTTGTCCGCGTCGCTTATCATTTTCTGAAAGTCTGGGCGGTTGTCGTTCGTTCCAGTTCTTGCCTTGTCCATATAGGTCTTTACGATAGTAAAGCCTTTACTCTCGGCGTAGGCGGTACAAATGCGTACTTGCCCCTCGATAGACTGCTCGTTTTGTCCTTGTGAACTGTACCTTGCATAAATAACTGCATTGTTCATTGTCTGCTCCTTTGGCGTAGGGTGCGCCTTAAAAATTTGTGTTCGCTTTGGTGCTTACCCGCCTTAATTAGCAAAAAATGCCGACGAAGGAAAATTGTCAAGGGTTTGCCCCGAAGGGGTCGGCGGCT
>CAMWSW010000116.1 GCA_947176975.1 uncultured Clostridia bacterium
GTCATACAGAAAGAAAGTATTGGCAAACACGTCGTATGCGGAACCTGCAAAACACCCCGAATAATCTCCCAAATAAGTTTCGTAATGTCCTCCGTCCGAATAATTCCCGCTTTGGCTTTCCGTCATAAACAAAGTGTTATGCTTGAGTACTTCTTTTGTAACGGAGCTGTTGTCAAATTGATATTTTTCATTTGCCCAAGTGCTGTCGACGACGTACCAACTGCCGTCGATATACGCCTTATTCCAAGCGTGTTGAGGATAAACTCGATTAGGCGGCGTTCCGCTACCCTTACCCGACGCGCCTTTTATCTTATAACAAGATATGCCCTCGATTCCGCATAAGAGACTCACGGCTTTGGCGTAGCCGTTGCACACGGCAAGACCGTCCAATATTGCGCCCTCAAGAAACAACTCGCGATATGAGTAAAACTTGTTGTATGCGTCGCTTGACGGCGACACGTTGCCCAATTCTGCGGCAAGATCCCAATTATAAGTAACGTTTTCAGACAGCCAATCGACAATGGCGTGAACCTTTTGGAAGTCATTCATATTATCGTCGATAATCGTCCTAAGTATCGTCTTGGCTTTTTCATACACAGTTTGAGCAGGACTGCCTTGCTTGGGGATCGGTCTTACCCCTCTTTCCAATGCGAGATACAATTCTTCGCTATACTCGACCTTTGCAGTCTTTTGCAAATTGTTTACTGCAAATCCGTCGAAATCATTGCTCCGTCCAATCGTCGAATAATGCGTATCGTTGTATGCATTTTCCTTTATGCTTGATGAACGCACGACGTCATCGGGTATGCAAGTCGAATCTAGCGTAAAATATACTTCGTATATATTGATATACCCGCCTCTTACTTTGCAACTGCCTTTAACGCCTTCATTGAAATACTCAACTGCAGAATCCACTTTTTTCTGCAATTCTGCGGCATTGCCCGCAAGCGAAGGGTTGACGTAAACCCTCCACATTTTTTCATAGCCCGACAGCGTAGACGCAGCCAAATCTTGATAATGAATCAAAGAATAAAATACGATATCTTTAAGCTCGTCGTAATCGTCGATAAAAGTATTATAACGCGTACCCAGATATTCAAAACAATTCTCATAAGACAGATACCCTTGAATTACCTTATCGGCAATATCGACGTCGAGAGAAGCGCCGAGACTCGTCTCACCTTTTCCGTCTATGACCGCAGTCACCCTAACTTCGTCGCCGTATTCTATCTTGCCGGTAGCGTTGAATTTATATCTGTCAAAAAGGTCGGGATAATCCTTACTGCTATATTGCCTATCTCCTATCTTGACGACAAACTCCTCCGCATCATCTCTCAGCATATGCCAATTCACGTAAATATTGGGATACGAATTATCGTAATCAATAGTTACGTTGAGCGGATAGGTATTGCTGCCTTTCACGTTGAGCCACACTTCGCTCTTGCCGTGCGTGGTGAATATCTCAAGCAAATGTATACCGTATGACAGTCCGTTCAAAGATTTGTTTGCAGTGAGAGTTATTTTTGATTCTTTAGAATGGCGAATATAATAAGATGACAAAAGTCTTTTGCCGTCGATACTTACGTCTTTGACGTAATTTGCCGAGCTTTCACTTGCGACTTTTCCGCCGTATCCAAGATAGATATCGTAGTTAACTGCCAAGTTCAAAAGAGAAATTACGCCGTTGGTATTATTGCTGTAAATGGGAGAATTTATCAAACCGCCTTTAATCACGTCCATTGGCATCTCATCTACAAGCTGTACGTTGATTTTTCCGCCTCTGCCGTCATTGTATTCGATGTCAAAAGTCAATCTTGCGCCTGAGCTGAACTTCTTGAGGTATACGCCGCTGATTTGCAAAGAATTGGTGTCTTGGTCATAAGACCAATCACCATATTGACTCAAGGCAAATCCGCTTACGCTCTTCACCCCGTTTTGATTTGCAAGATGTATTGACAAATCCCCGTCACTTTTTGCAAGATGATAATACACGTTTTTCAACTTGCCTTTATCTTTTTTGAATCCTTCCGGTTCTTCCGGCGCATTTGGGTCTTGATAATCGTCGTCGTTATATTGCAAACTTGAATCAACAGTGACGTCTATGACGAGCGTTTCTCTCAACACCTCGTCGCTTTTATATACCAACAGCACGACAAAATATTTGCCCGATTGAATAAAATATCCGCCAAGTTTTCTGTGATTGTCATATCCTTCTATATCGCTTTCATTGTAAATAACGATGCCGTCTGTACCCTCTCCATAATATACGATGAGCGTATACTTTTCAACTCCGGATGCCTTCCACTTTATTATATTACTTGAATCTAAATACTCAATTGTCAGTTTCTTTGAGTCGTCTTGGTTATCCCCGCCATTGTTGACGCAAGCCGCAGTCAAAATGCACAGCGAAATTAAAATACATATAAGGACGATAGCGTACTTCTTTTTCTTCATATTGCTATTATATCACATAACTACGCCCGAAACCAACCTCATTTAAATACTATTTTATGGATAAATACTTAATTACGCAGGATGACAAACAAAAAGAGCAAGTATACTATACCTGCTCTTAAACGATTTAATTTTACAATGCGCTTATTCGGCGTCGGGATTTGCAGTGGCATCTGTCGACGCAGTTGAATCTGCCATCTGTGACGCGTCGACTGTCTCAACGTGTTTTTCTTGAGCATCGTCGCTTTTCTCCGACAACTCTCCGTTGGCAGCGTCGGCAACAGCTCCGCTTCCGCCGAGTTCAGGCAATTCCGTATGCGGGAATTTCTTATAAAGCGTCTTGAGAAGAAGCGGCGTGAGAATCGAAGATACGATAATCAAAAGTATGATTGCCGGATAGTACTCTTCGGAAATAAGTCCTGCTTCTTTACCCGTGTTGGCAAAGATAAGACATACCTCGCCTCTAACCATCATGCCTATACCGACTTTGACACTCTCTTGCCATTTGTACTTGCATATCTTTGCGCCAAGTCCGCAACCGATGAGTTTTGCCGCCATACCGAAGATGACGAAAGCAAAGCAGAACAATATAATAAATATTGCGCCGCTGCTTGAGAACATCTTGCCGATTTGATTGTAGTTGAGTGAGATACCTATATTGGCAAAGAACAACGGCGAGAACATCATATATCCGCTCATATCCATTCTACGCTCAACGTAATGACTCTCTTTCATATTGGCAATCATCATACCTGCGACGAAAGAGCCCGTGATTGCAGCCACGCCGAAGAGCGCTTCTGCCATTGCAGCAAACACAAAGCACATTGCTATTGCAAATATAGAAAGACGTCTTGTATGCGGTGTCTTTTCGCTCATTTTCTTGAATACGATATGCGCTAATATTCCCAGCGCTACCGCAACGATAAAGAACAATAAAATATTGAGTACCGTCACTCCGAAAGCGTTTGGCTTATCCGTAAACAAACCTATAAACGCCTTGCCGACGCTGAAGCTTTCCGTGCTTGCGGTAAATACTGCCAAGATAATTATACCTATAATATCGTCGAGGATTGCGGCGGTAACTATCGAAGCGCCAACTTTGCCGTGAAGCACACCCAGTTCTTTGAGTACGGCAACCGTGATACCTACAGAAGTAGCCGTCAAGATTGCGCCAAAGAAGAATCTCTGTTTGATAGTGAGATGGAATATGCTGTCTGGCAATATCCAAGATACGGCAAAACCGATTAGGAACGGAACTATTACGCCCAATGCCGTGATAAGAATAGACGCTATGCCGTTTTTCTTGATTTCTTTGACATTGGTTTCCATACCGGCGGAAAACATAATAAAGTTGACGCCGATATTGGCAAGCGTTGTAATTGCCAAGTTGTTGCCTTCAATGAGATACAAGCCGCCGTCGCCTATCTTTGACAAACCCAAGTTGATAAGTCCCAAGAATACGCCTGCGAGCAACGCTCCCAATACTTGCGGAAGTCCTATCTTTTTCATAAGGATTCCAAATACTTTTGTGGAAATCAATATAATTGCAATCTCAAAGAGAATCCAATACTTATTACCGATAATCTCTAATAAAGCATTCATCTTAAGCTCTCCTTCGTACTCCATAACGCTTGGTAAAAACCGTGATTTGAAGTACCCTTAAGTCTCCACCCATTATATGCCCTTATTGAGGAGAAGTCAACAGAAAAACAGTGCTTTTTATGTAAAAAAATGCCGTCCGAAGACGGCTTATGACTCACTAAACGCACCCACGTAAACGTGGGTGTACGCGATAAATAATACTGCTAAATCAGTCGAGGTCTATCTTGTTGAGCAAATCTCTCAAATTGATGATTTCTTCTTTGCTCAAAGTGACTCCTTTGCCCATTTTTTCGCCGTCGGGAGACCATTCTCTGATATCGTATTTTGCCTCTTTTTGATTCCAGCTGATGAGCTTGATTTCCTTTTTCCAGCCCTTGCTAGACTCCGACAAACTTCCGTAGGTCTCGACAACCTCATACTTAAATTCCGGCATAACGCCCTCCTAAAC
>CAMWSW010000117.1 GCA_947176975.1 uncultured Clostridia bacterium
GCTATGCAAAGATACGGGATAATTGATAACAAAAGAAAGAGAGAAATAGTATTGCTTCGCGGACGCGGGTGCGTATATAAGAAGTGTACTTTTTGCGACTATTATTTGGATAGCTGCAAAGATGACGTCGCCAACTTTGCTATCAACAAAGCTACGCTTGATAAAGTAAGCGGAATATACGGAGACTTGGAAGTAATCAACAGCGGTTCGGTATTCGAACTTGACGAGGCTACGCTTAATTATATCAATAATACTTGCACGGATAAGGACATAAAAACTTTGCACTTTGAGGCGCATTATATCTACAAGAATAAAATATCAGCGTTGAGAAATATATTCAAAAACTTTGACGTCAAGATGAAACTTGGGTTGGAGACTTTTGACTACCGTCTGCGTGAAGACGTACTTTGCAAGGGCATTGCGGAGCAAAATCCAAGCGTGATATCCGACGGCTTTGACGAAGTCAATCTGTTGTTTGGATTGAGCGGACAGAACGTCGAGAGTATGCAGAGGGATATGGAACTTGCGCTCGAACATTTTGAGCGGGTATGCGTAAATATTATGTGCGACAATACCACCGCCGTAAAGCCCGATAAAAAGGTGATATGCGAGTTTATGCAATATATCTATCCTCAATATATTGACGACGCGCGCGTTGATATTTTAATCAACAATACTGATTTTGGAGTGGGCGATTAGTTATGAACGAATTGATTTTGATTTTATCTGTCGTCGTAATATACGGCGTTGCGCTTTTGGCGTATCGGCTCTTTGGTAAGAGCGGACTCTATTGCGTGTCTGTTATGGCTACGGTGCTTGCCAACGTCGAAGTAATCATCTTGATCAAAGCTTTTGGAATGGAGCAGACGCTTGGCAACGTGCTTTTTGCAGTGACCTTTCTTATTACCGATATACTATCGGAATGCGAAGGCAAAAAGTGCGCAAATAAAGCCGTATTTTTAGGTATCTTTTCGCAGATAGTTTTCCTCATTTTGTCGCAAAGTTGGCTGTTATATACGCCAAGCGAAAACGATACGGCAATGGCGGCGATTAAGGCTGTATTTTCCAATACGCCGAGAGTCGTGCTTGCTTCGCTTGCAGTATACGCGATAAGTCAGATATTCGACGTGTGGCTATATCACAAATGGTGGGACTTTACGGAAAAGAAGTTTGGCGACAAGCGCAAATTTTTGTGGCTGCGCAACAATGGCTCGACGCTCGTCAGTCAAATACTCAACACGTTGTTATTTACGGTTATAGCATTCGCAGGTACGTACGATTTCAAGACGCTGCTTTCAATATTCGGGTCTAGTTATTTAATTTACGTAGTTACGACTTTGCTAGACACGCCGGTATTGTATCTTGCAAGGCGCGTTGCGGAAAAGCGTTCAACAGCGCAATAAAAATATACGGTATACTTGTTTGTATACCGTATTTAAATTACTCAGATTGTTTTTCTTCTTTGTAAGCTTCCGCTTGTTTGGTAATTTTCTCTAGATAAGCAGTATCGTGTTTGAAGGTAGGCACGAGCACCTTGAGTTGGTCGACGACGGCTTGCTTGTCGTTTGTAAAACATATGCCGCGCATTTTTTCAAGTTCAGCCGTAAAGGCGGGAATATCTATTTGAACCTGATGACCTATGAATATCTTTTCGTTGTCCGTCTTTTTGAGTCCCTCTTCATCCATCAACAATTCTTCATACAGTTTTTCGCCGGGGCGGAGTCCCGTAAATACGATGTCTATATCGGTATACGGCTTGTAGCCCATAAGCTTAATAAGGTTTTCAGCCAAAGTTACTATCTTGACTTGTTTGCCCATATCAAGTACGAATATCTCGCCGCCGTGCGCAAAAGTACCTGCTTGCAACACAAGACTGACGGCTTCGGGTATCGTCATAAAGTATCTTATAATGTCAGGGTGGGTAACAGTTACCGGACCGCCGTTTTCAATCTGCTCTTTGAAAAGCGGAATGACGGAGCCGTTGCTTCCAAGCACGTTGCCGAATCTTACTGCTGCGAACTCTGTCTTCGAGCCTTTTTGCGCCATCATTTGCACGATTTCTTCACAACAACGCTTCGTTGCGCCCATTACGTTGGTCGGGTTGACGGCTTTGTCTGTGGAAATCATAATGAATTTTTGCACGTTGTGTTTATCGGCGAGCAAAGCTACGTTGTACGTACCGAAGATATTGTTTTTGACTGCTTCTTCGGGTACGGTCTCCATCAAAGGCACGTGTTTATGCGCCGCAGCGTGGAATATAATTTGCGGACGGAATTCTTTAAATAACTCGTCCATTTTGTCGTAGTCGGTAATCGACACTATTTCCACGTGCAAGTCGTAATCTTTGCCGTAGTTGCGCAACATTTCCTGTTGAATATTGTACGCGCAGTTCTCGTATACGTCGACGATGACGATACGTCTCGGTTTATACTTTGCAATCTGACGGCAAAGCTCCGAGCCAATTGAACCTCCGCCGCCAGTGACCATTACTACTTTATCGTAGATATAACTTGCTACGCCTGCATCGTCAAAGGTGATTTGCTGACGTCCAAGCAAGTCGCCGATATTGATATCGCGCATTTGCTTGGTGATGTTGACGTTGTCTATCATTTCGCTCATGAAAGGCAAAACTTTGACTTGGCACTTGGTTGCATTGCAGTCAGTGAGTATACGTTGGCGTACTTCGCCGCCCAAAGAGGGGATAGCAAAGATTATTACGTCGATAGCGTACTTTTGCACGATTATTGCGATATCTTGCGTATTTCCTACGACTTCGATTTCGTTGATTATTCTTCCAAGTTTGTCGGGGTCGTCGTCAATCATACATATCGGGTCGTATATGCTGTCTCCTCTTGAAATTTCTTCGAGAATTACGCTTGCGGTATATCCTGCGCCTATTATCATCGTACGCTTGCGCTTGGATATCTCCAACTTGTCCTTTTGTCTTGCGTATATAAACTCATATATCATTCTAAATAGAATTATAAAAGCTGTCGTAAACGTACCCAACATAATGTATGCGGGGTAAATTACTTGTTTAAACTTCGTATCTACCGTGGGCTGGATACCCTCGATTTTAATGAATCCTATTATCTGATCCAAAAAAGAAAATAAAATCGTGCCGACGATACATGCGCCGACGATACGCAAATAATCTCTTCCTCTTGCATATCTCCAAACGACTTTGAATACTCGAAATGCCAAAAATGACAGGAAGAAAATCAAGAGTACTATTGGAAGACAGATAAAAGCGCTTTGCAAAATTTGCAAAAGAGTAGCGCTTTCCTGTGAAGGAAGATAAGCCTGCGAAAGTACCACTGCTCCCATGTAACATATGGTAACGGTGAGCAGGTCTATAGCCAAAATGCCCCATTCTCTCAGGGTGCGAATGGAAAAAGATTTTGTCTTTAGTTTAGGACGGTTCATTTATTATTCTCCATAGCCGTTGGGGTTTTGGCTTTGCCATCTCCAACTGTCTTCACACATATCGTTCAAATCGTATTTGCACTCAAAGCCCAACTCTTGTTTTGCAAGGGTAGTGGACGCATAGCACTCGGCAATATCTCCCGCTCTTCTGGGAGCTATGACGTAAGGTACTTTTCTTCCGCTTGCCTTTTCAAACGCCTTTACCATATCGAGCACGCTGTAGCCTTTGCCTGTGCCGAGATTGTAAATGACAAGTCCGCTTCCGCTCATAAGTTTTTTAAGCGCCAATATATGACCGTGAGCCAAGTCGAGTACGTGTATATAGTCTCTCACGCCCGTTCCGTCGTGCGTAGGGTAATCGTCGCCGAATACGCTGAGTCTTTGCAATTTGCCTATGGCAACTTGCGTAATATAAGGCATGAGATTGTTGGGTATTCCGTTGGGGTCTTCGCCTATAAGTCCGCTTTTATGCGCTCCGATTGGGTTGAAATATCTAAGCAGCGCGATATTGAAAGAATTATCTGCTTTGTAAATATCTTTAAGAATACCTTCTATATAAAGCTTTGTAGTACCGTAAGGGTTGGTGGTGGAGAGAGGGAAGTCCTCAGAGATAGGTACGCTCTTTGGCTGACCGTATACGGTAGCAGATGAGGAGAAAACGAGGTTTTTGCAATTAAATTCTCTCATTACCTGTATGAGGTTGAGGGTGCTAATCAAGTTGTTTTGATAATATTCAAGAGGCTTTTGGCAGGATTCTCCCACGGCTTTAAGACCGGCAAAGTGAATACATGCGTCGATTTTTTCCGCCTTGAATACCTCTCTCAACTTTTCTATGTCGCACAAATCGTATTGATAAAACTTTATCTTTTTGTTTGTGATTTTTTCCAATCTTTCTACGGCGACTTTCTTGCTGTTGCAAAGATTGTCTACGATCACAGGTTCAAAACCGTTTTCTATCAATTCAATTACCGTATGGCTACCGATATATCCGGCGCCTCCGCTTACTAAAATACTCATACTATCTCCTATCTAT
>CAMWSW010000118.1 GCA_947176975.1 uncultured Clostridia bacterium
GTTGCTCGGCAATCTTCTTCATAAGCTTTTGTATCGTGTCTTCATTCTTTGCCGTCTTCTCAAGAAGTTTTTCCACGAGTTCGTCATTGCCGGACGCTTGTTGCGGTATAGCTTGTTGGACGCCCGGTAACATTGCTGTCACCGCTTCGTTTATCATACCGCGCATATCTTCAAGTCCGAACGGCGGTTGACCTGCGTATGCAAATCCTTGCTGTCCGCCGTTTCCGCCCATCATTCCCATGAGCATCATACGCATACTCTCATCGCGCTTGCGCTCGTCAAGATCGGCTTTGTTACGTTGATACTCTTCAAGGCTTTCTTCATACTCTTCTTCGGCTTTATTACATCTACTCTTTGCAATAAGCATCATAACGAAAGATACAACTGCCAAGCCTATGAGTACGCACGCGATCGCAGTCCATATTGATGTTGCCAAGCCCAAGAATGGAGCCGCTGCATATACGCCGCTGCCCAACTTGTCTGCTTTCTTGTTGAACTTCTTGCGCTTAGCGTCGTAGCTTGCAGTCTTGGATAAGAATACTATCGTAAGTATTGCGCTTATTACTCCCGCAATAATTTGCCACAATGGCATTTCTTTGAGTTTGGCTAGTAATTCGTCAAGCGCGCTGTTTCCGTTTCCTCCGCCTTGATTTCCGCTATTGTCTACTTCACCGCTGTCTCCGCTTCCAATTCCAACGTTGCCGCCATGGTTTCCGCCGTTTGGATTTTCAGTCACCGTAAAGTCTTGGGGTTGAGTCTCCGCCAAGTTAGGCAAATCGCTTCCGTCCTCTGCCACAAACTTATAGTTGCCCGCGTGACTACCTTGGATTATTGCTTTGACCTTGTACTTTTTGCCAACTTCGAGTTCTGCGCCGTCGGCAAGCTCGTTGCCTTGTTCGTCGTAATATACGTACCCTACAACTTCTTTTAGCGTATCGTCCAAGCCTGCTATGACAGGTATTTGACCGCTGGTATCCCACTCGGCTTTTACGCTAGCTTGACCTATGGTATACGTCAGTTGCGTCTTACCAAGCGCATAGCCGTCGTCTTCGGCTTGTTCGCTCAAACTCAAGACCACAATATAGTTACCCACGTCAGTAGGCGCAGACGGCAACTTGTTGGCGTCGCTTACACTGTCCTTATAATACTCCGCAATTATATTGGATATATCTATCGCTCCCGACGTGACTTTCAACTCACCGCCGTGCGAACTGCCGTCATAAATAAAACTGCTTGTGTCCAACTCAACGACAACTTTGTCAAAGTCGCTTCCCACTCTGAATGATTTCATCTTCGTAGACCCGCTTATCTCATAATTTTGCGACGCGCTGTCCATCAAGACTGCTTCTACCCAATATCTAACCGCGCTTTCTCCCACTTGAATATCGCCAAGAGCAATCGGGTCGCCTACGCTTACGCCGCTTGATTTATAATATTTATATTTAGCATTGTCGACGTATTGAGCGTTTGCGCCTTTGACTTGTGGCACTTTGAAATCCAAACCTGCAATTTGCTTATTCTCCCACTCAAGTTCAAGCGTAGCTTTGGCTATGCTCCAAGTGATACTCCAATCAAAATTACCGTCGTAAGTATCTGGCTTTTCAAATTCCGGCTTGACGTAATTGCTGTCAGCATTGTCAAATCCAAGTACGACTGCCACGTATCCGTCTTTAGCGTTTCGCTGTCTGTTGCCTTCGTATCCGTCGTCGATTACCGTAAGAGTACTTGGCAAATTGGTAAGCGTAATTGTTTGCAAATTGCCGGTATATTTCAACGGATGAGCGGGGTCGTAACTCCACTTGACTTCGTCCATATTATATTTGGCTTTCTTTATCTCATACTTGAGAGTAAAACTTCCGCTCCAAGTTGCAAAGGTATTGTCGTAATTACATAGATATACTTTGACTTGATACAATTCGTTTGCTCCCGTCTGCTCTATATCCCCTTCAAAACCGTTGTTCGCACCTTTGGTCGTATCTATCTTTACGCCCATACTTTGCAAGTTGCTATCGTCTATGCCAAACTTAAATGGCGTGCCGTTGTAAGTCAAAATCAACTTGTCGTTG
This sequence comes from uncultured Clostridia bacterium, assembly GCA_947176975.1. Taxonomy (GTDB): domain Bacteria; phylum Bacillota; class Clostridia; order Christensenellales; family UBA3700; genus RACS-045. The sequence goes on from CAMWSW010000118.1 coordinate 2,067, forward strand.
GTAAGCGCGCCTATATCTGCGCCGTTGACCTGCCACTTTATCGAACTTGCCGTCACGGTAATACCGCCGCCGACAATAGTGAAGGGCTTTTCCTTTTTACTGCCGTTGATAATATAATTGCCGTTGTCGTTATTTTTAGATTTGCTCAACTCGACTACGAACGTATAACTGCCGATAGACAAATCGTTGGGCATAGTTACCGTTACACTTCCGTCTGTCACTACTTTCGTCGAGTCTATATCGTCGTATTTCGTACTGTCCCCCGATATGAGATAGTAGACGTAATAATCTATATTATCACCGCTTATTCTATTGTCGGTAATAGTCATGGTAAGCGACTCTCCCACTCCCCAACTTGCGTCTTCGTCACTGCAAGTAATGGTGGGCGCAAGCGTCGCTTGCGTTATCTTTATCTCAATGGTAAAGGGGTCCGTATCGTCGGGCGCAGCCGTATCCCAACACGTCTTGGCTGTATCCAACAGCGAAAACGTGACGGTATAAGTACCTGCGGCAGTTGCCGAAACGACGTTGTTTACGCAACTTCCCGTCGGTGTGACTTTGACGTCAATCTTGGCTATATCCTTTGTTTGCGATAAATTAAAAGGTATAGGACTTCCCGTATAGGGTTTTTCTCTATTGGCTTTGGATATAGTCGGCTGTTGCACTCTAGTCTTTTCGATACTGAAATTTATACTGTAAGTATCGTCCAATACGTAGTTGCACTTGTTGGCAATTTTGACCGTTGCCTTATAATTGCCTAGTATTTCCGTCGGATACTCATCATATGTCTGTCCGCTGTCTATGTCTTGATAAGTAAAAGCAAATTTAGGCGCCCTATCTCCCGTATCGTCACTGTATACAGCCCCCGATTTCGCCTTTGCTTGCGGCACGTTGTCGACTAGCGTTAGGTCAACGCCTATTTCTTTCTCCGTTATGATAAAGTAAAAATAACGTGTATAATCATCTTCATTATTTTGTATATTAGGCGTACCGTCAAACGTATATCTTGCGCGCTTATCAGACTTGATACTTGCTTCTATCATATGCTTTCCGACGTCTTTTCTATTGTAGCTGTCGATATAATTAATGTTGATTATCGACGAATCAAACCAAGTCTTATCTGCCGTAGAAACGTCGCCCATAGCAAATTGCTTTCCCGCATAAACAAACGAATATTGGTCGTTTGGTTCTATTAAAAGCCCTTCTACTTTTCTAAGATTTAAATGCAATGCAGGGCGAACGGCAAGTTCGGTAGAGACTGCTATGTGATAACAGGTAGACCCTTCATACGTAAGACATAAAGCTGCGCCGTATCCCGAATCGTGATTTGCCGAACGCGACCAAGAATTGACGCCAACTGCGTTGCCCCTTCGATATGCGTCGCTATTCCACATTCCTCTTGCGGTATAGACGCCTTCGTACCAACCTGATTCCGTAAAGGATGGCAACCATATATAGTCGTCTTTCCATGCAGTATAGGCAGTCGCTCTGTCTGCAACTCCGGCGGGCGCAACGGTATAGTCGAGAACATTAGGCTTTGCGGGCGGATTTACGCTATACGCATCGTTGTTATTACTTATATCATAGCCGATAGACCAATCTCCGGTCGTTTCCGTTTCCTGCCACGCCACTTCGCTTGGGCGAGCAATAAATTCAGTCAAACTACCGACCTCGTTCTCCATTGTGAATTTTGCAAAGGGATGATTTGGATCTTGTTGCGCAGTGGTAAGATTGCTTACCGAAGTAGCGTAATTACCGCCGTTGTTAAGCGTAACGGCTCTAATCTTACTTGTTCCATACATATTGGAAGGATATGCTCCGTTATTTGTGTCGTAATAACCGTTCCATGGCGCTTTTTGATAACTGACCGGCAACTCTGAAGAATCGGCAAGCCACAAAGATACGATTGGGTCGCCATTTCTCGCGCTCGATAAATACATTACGCTCCAAGTATAACCGCCAAACGTCACTATCAAATCTTTTTGAGCGGTATTTACACTCGTTGTTTTAAAGAACGTACTATCTCTCGAGGTACTAGCCTTGCCTGTAGCGTTTTTAACGTCTTGATACGTTGCGCCCGATTGCCCCGTGATCATTTCATAGAGTTTTTTTACTGTCGCAGCGTCAAACTTTTTGTCTTTTGTCTCGTAATTCGCCACCAACAAATCACCTATATCGAACGTCTGCGTCATATTAGTTAAGGCTTCCGCCGTATCTTTAGGCGCAATAGTTACGACTACGCTTGCTACAATTAAACACACCGCAACCGCTAATAGCGATAATAAGTACAATATCTTTTTTCTTTTATTACACAATTGCATTTTAGTTTTCCTCATTCCAAAAAAAGTATACTTTTACTGACTCAAAGATATTGCATTTTTTTCGTGCA
>CAMWSW010000119.1 GCA_947176975.1 uncultured Clostridia bacterium
AGCCTGCTGCGGCAGCATTTGCTGTACGCCCGGAAGCATTGCCGTAACAGTCTCGGAAATAAGTCCTCGCATTTCGTCCACACCGAATGCCGGCTGATATGCAAATCCCTGCGGCATAGCTCCGTTGTTGCCCATACCCATAAGCATCATTCGCATATTATCTTCTGTCTTCTGCTGATATTCTGCCAATACATCTTCGTACTCATCTTCTGCCTTGCTGCATCTGTTCTTGGCAATAATCATTATTACCAATGACGCAACCGCCAAGCCCATAAGCGTGCATGCTATTGCCGTCCAAGACGTCATTGCCAAACCAAACAGACCTGTCGTAGCCACTGCGTAAACGTTGCTACCCAACTTATCTGTTTTCTTATTGAATTTCTTGCGCTTGCTTTCATAGCCCGCAGTCTTGGATAAGAATATTATAATCAGCACTATACTTATCGCGCTTGCAATGACTTGCCACCATTGCTTGAGGAACTCATCGATATTGCCGAAACTAAGCGTACCGCCGCCGTTGTCTCCGCTGGGATCGTTTCCGCTTACGTCGCCGCTAGGCTCTTCTCCGCTTGGAATTTCTCCCGACGGCAAATTGGGATCGTCCGGATTCTCGGGATCTGGCAAATCCGGAGGTATTTCGGTAATATCCGGCATATCTGGATCGTCTTGAGCGTAAATGGTGAGATAATATTCGGCATTCTTGATTTCGTATTCGTCGCTTCCGCCTTTTATAGATACTGTTATCTTATAATCGCCCACTTCCGTAGGTCTGCCGCTTATATCCTCCCAATCGCCGTTGTCGTTGAGTTTAGAATAAGCAATGTCAAATCTTGAAGACGCAAATCCCGCAGCGGTTGCGGTAAAGTTATAACCCTTATCCGAATAAGTTGCGGCAAACTCATTGGCGCTATCCTCGACCTTGCCCACCTTTTCGCCTTGAGCATTTACTTTGATTTCCAAGCCCTTTTTAGTTGAGCCCACGTTAAACGACTTGACAGCGCTGTCATTGGGCATAAGTTTGTAATTTCTCTTTGCTGCGTCGTTTATCGTCACTTGCACGTAATACGTGTAAGGTTTTTCCAATTCGTATTCGACTATAACATCCTCAATATTTATTTCTTTCGTACAATTTCTATCTTCATAGTAGCGTACGTCAAGAATTCCTTCGCCGTATTCGTCGTATACCTTTGGCAAAAACGACTTGAATTGCGCTCCGTTTTTATCTGTCATTATATCTTCTTTCCAATACGAATTAGACGCGCCTATCGTTATTTCAGCTTGCGCTATGAACCAATCGTATTCTACATATGCGTTGCCCGACTCATCAAGCCATACTATTGCGCCGTTGGCAAGTTTATATTTGCCGTCTTCATCGGGAATCATATCGTCGCTGAAGTGATAATTCATATTGCCCGTCGGGTCAAATTCAAGGAAAAATCCCGCCTTGTAGTTGCCTGCCGATATTGCGCTGTTGACGTAATCTCCGTCCGCCTCCGCAACCATTGGTGCAATTTGCTCGTTTGTAATGAGCATTTCGTGATTCTTTGAATCATAAGTAGCATTGGGAGAGAAGGTCAAACTCTTGAGGTCAAAGTCGACCGGCAAAATTGTCCATTCAATATGGAAACTCGTCTGAGAAGTCGGATCGAGCACATAACCATTGACGCCCTCTTTGATGGAAATTTGAACAGTCGTCACATAAGTTCCTGCATTGGCAAATCCGCTTGTTATTTCTCTGCCGGTAGTATCCGTAACAGTATAATCAAATTTTAGACCTGCAATATTAGTGATTTTTTTGCCGTCAGCGCCTAAGACGTTGTCTACGGAAAATACGTAATCTGATTTATTGAATAGCAACTCGGGAACTTCTCCCTCAATAGGTTGCGCAACTCCATGATTTACATATTGGTTTTCATACTTCCAACTTGTGTCGGCAATAATAATTCTCGCCTCTAATATCGTAAATTTAAATGAATAATCCGTTACTTCGACAATTTCACCGCTGTTATCTTTGACAAGCGTATAGTTCTTGACGCTTTCCTTCAAAGTTATCGTAAAATTGTAAGTACCGATAGGCAAAGCCATCAAGTCAATATCAGTCTTGACGTAATTGTCTTCAGTCTTGATATTTGAATCCGCAACTACTCCGCCCGTATAAGTGATTTCGAGTTCAACTTTGCTACTGCTGAGAAGCTCGCCGACCAAAATCGTAAGCGTCTCGTGTTCGCCCTTTTCAAAAGTACTTCCTTCTACAAAATCTTCTTCGTCATTATACTCAAACGAAACGTATAGATATGCTTTTGAAATAATAAGCGTAACAGTCTTGGGATCGGTGTTATCTTTTTCGCCGGTAGCCCAACGATTGTTGGCAGGGTCGGCAAGCGATACAGTCAAAGTATAAGTCTGCATATTAGTAACGGAAAAACTATTCGTACCTATTGGAACAGTTCCGCCCGAGTTATCGACTACGATGCCGTCAGAAAGAAAATGCGCTCCGTCCTTTATTCCGTTGACAAGTTCAAAGACTTGCGCAACTCCCGTGTATGGAGACGTTGTCGTACTGTTTAAGCTGTCAATTATAGCTCCGTCCTTCCAAAGATAAGGAATGGCAATAGAATTTTTCAATCTCTCAAACAACGTGTAGCAAGCGCCGATACCGTCCCCGTCGATTATATAATCTATCTCGTAGTTGCTATTGTCGGGACTTGTTATGTATGGTCTTACGTAATACTCGCCCGCTGTTGTAGGAGCGCTTCTTACCCAAGCGCTATCGTTGGCAACGTCGGCTTTAGGCACGTATTCCAATCCGTAAACACCGTCAGCTGCCATTGTGTCATTATCAATGGGTTTTACACCTTTCACAGCCGTAATCGGCGCGCCGTCAACAAGAAGACCGTAATCGTCCACGTCAGGTTGATTCATCTCTATCTTAGCTTTGTTCACGTTGAGTGAAAACGTCTTCTCTCCAAGAGCGCCGTCCGACCAAGAATAATTGTGTGTGTCAACTACTTTAACCGTAATACGATAATATCCCGCATTTATCATCTGCGTTAGGTCGTCAACTTGTGAGTACGTCGCGCTAGATGCAAAATTCTTATATTCCGCCGAAACCATTGATACGATAGAGCTGTCCTTATGCGCCTCGCTGCACCACTCTCCCTCCGCTTTATTCAACGTCCAAGCGGATGAATCATAGATCGCCGTCTCTTCGCTAGGCAATGCAAGCAGTCCTTTTTTGACTGTAAAATCGATTTCGATTTCTTTTATATTCTGCAAAGGTTCCGTCCATTCTGTATCAGCCCAGCCGACAAGTCCCTCAGTAATTTGTTCTGCAAATTCATCCTTGAATTTAAGCTTTATCTTATAGTTGCCCGTGCTTAAAAATTCCAGAGAGTCATCTACGCGTTTTACCTCGGAAGCGTCAGAAGGCGCACTGATGAGTTCATATTCCAGATAGTCGGAATTGAATAAAATTCCCTTTTTATATTTACCGTCATACCTTATTTCCAATGCCTCAACGTCTACGTATATTACGCTGAAATTCATTTCCAAAGTCAACGTAGCATTGACGTAATTCTCGTTTCCGTTATATCTGAAATGAAACAGTCCCGATTCATAATCCAATACCGACGGCGAACATACTTTAAAATCCGTAACTCCATTAGATGTCTTTCTTACCAAATCCGTCATTGGCGCAAGCGGAGTCGTCGCATCGGCAGAAGCAAACGGCGCAACGATTATTTTCTTTGAAGGATTGGTCAATGTAAGATAGCTCTCTGATGAATATTCCGCAAATTTATCTTCGTTAGCAACTGCGGAAGCAACTGATTTCCAAGTCGTTTCGCCAGAGAATTGATATTTCCACACAATCTTGCCTGTCGGCGCGCCCGAAACTATCGTACCCTCGTTACCCGAGCCTAAGCTCGCAACAGTGTCGCCAACGCGGCTTGTATTATTAGCAGTATAATAACAGTATTTTGATGCGCTTACGCCTGAATTATGAGTGCTGTAACCGCTTGTAAAAGTACCTGACATAGAGATGCCGATATGGGCAGAAGTAAACGGTCCGCCTACGGTAAATCTAGACGTAATATCTTGAGGATTTGCGCCCAAGTAATTTCCATATAATTGCGCGCTACCCGAAAGCGTAACTGAACTGCCGGATAAATAGATAACGTTTCCACTGTTGCCTCTATTACCCGTTATGATTCCGCCTGTCATAATAAACGACGAGGAACTATTGATCCAAAGCGCAGCGCCTGTACCTCCACTGGTATTATTATATAATTTGCCTCCGTTCATTGTTAATTTGGAAGAAGCATGAATCTGAAATCCCGCGCCGTCATAATTACAGCTATTGTTGTATATTTCACCGCCGTTTATAGTGCCCGTCGCGTTACTATGC
>CAMWSW010000120.1 GCA_947176975.1 uncultured Clostridia bacterium
CGACTATCTTCTCTACCTCTACGGGTACTTCGACAATCTTTTCCACAGGGACTTCAACTATCTTCTCGACGACTTTTTCGACAGGTTCGACAACTTGCGGTTGAGCATTTTGCATTGAAGACAAATCTACAAGTCTTTGCATAATTGCCTTTTGTCCTTCGATAAGAGTCTTTATCGTCTCGTCGGTTGCAGAGCTTGCGGCAACTTCTCGTTCCACAACTCGCTCAACAGGTTGCTCCGACATTTTTCTCATCAAGATTTCTTGATTCTCTACAAGTCTTTGAATTACTTCGTCGTTGTTAGACGCCTGTTGCGGCAAAAGCTGTTGCATACCCGGGAGCAATGCCGTCATGGTCTCGGATACTATTCCGCGTATCTCGTCTGCGCCAAGTCCCGGTTGTCCTGCGTATACGAATCCGCCTTGCGGTTGTCCGCCGCCTGAATTTCCGCCCATCATTCCCATGAGCATCATACGCATATTTTCTTTATCTTCGTCTTTCTTATTGCGCTCGTATTCCAATCTTGCGTCTTCTTGCGCTATGACCGCCTTGTTGTACTTGCTCTTCATTATTGCCAAGAATATGACGCTTACGAAAGCCAATCCAATAAGTACACATGCAATTACCGTCCACGTCGAGAATGCCAAACCTAAAAACGCGCCTGCATAATACGTCCTGTATCTACTCTCCGTCGTTCTCTTGGTCTGCTTGGTTTTGCCTGCGTATCCAAAGCCTTTGCCGAAGCAAATCAACGCTACTATTATGCTAATCGCGCTTGCAATCAATTGCCAAAGCGGCAACTCTTTGAGCTTGTCAAGCAAGTCGTCAAGCGCACTGCCATCTTTATCGCTGCCGGGGTCGTTTCCGCTTGGCGTGTTATCTCCAATCGACGGATCTTCTCCGTCGTCAAAGGTGTAATTCGGATTATTGATATCCGACGGGTCGCGCAGTTCTTCTCCTGCGACGAGCGAGAACTCAACCTTCTCCGTCTCAACTTCGCCGTTGTCAAACTCAAAGTTCTTGGCGTCTTTAAGTACAGCTCTTATATAGAACGTTCCGCCTTTGCTCAAATCTCCGTATTCGATTTTGTGCATATCAGCGTCGTAATACTCGTATTCGATACCTTCTTTGACCTGTACGCTCTTGTTTATGCTGAGCACGGGAGGCTTGCCGCTCTTCCACTGCGTGGATATTACGCTCTTCTTAATTATGAATTGGAAATGCGTTTCTCCTTCCAATGCCACAGCTCCGTTATTGGATTCGGCTTCTACCCAATACGTGCCGGCGTCCTTTGGAGCAGACTCCAATTCGTCTACGCCAAAAGCGTCTCCTGCATAATACGTAAACTTAAGACTTCCCGTTGGCGTGCCGGTTGCCCACTTAAGAGATACTGCCTTGCCAGTGTAATCATATTCAGTCGTCGTAAGTGATAGTTTGACAGCGGTAGATTCTCCGCCTACGCTGAATACGGGCGAATACTCGTCTGATCCGACCGGGAATTCGTAGTTGCCGTCAGAGCCAACCTGCAATACCGGTTTTGCCTTATAATACTTGGCTTGCGTTGCGTTGACTTCTATCTCGTCTTCGGATAACGGCGTATCGTTTATTATATTACCGTTTTCGTCAGTCTCGTAATATTCGTAATCCACCTTATCAGCTATTCTCTCATCGGTGAGTACCAATACTTTAAACGGTACGTTGTTGCCATCTTCTGCGTCTTTGTAATCCCAACGCATTTTTATCTGCACGGGGATTATCTTCCAAGATATCGTCCAAATAAAGTCGCCGTCGAAACTACCTGCTTCATCTTGCTCGGGTAAGATATAGTTGCTTTTCGTATAGCTGTCGGCAATATCAAAGACTACTGTAACTTCTCCGTATTCCTTGACCGCCGTTCCGTGAGAATATGCTCCCATCAATCTGCTGACAGCCAACTCGCTTGGCAAATTATCAAGCGTCGGTTCTATTTGAGAACCGGTGTATTCGTATATACCGTCATTCTCCCACTTGACTTGGGACAAGTCAAACTTATACGGATCTATCTTAAACGTTATCTTATATTCTTGCGTCGCTCCGCCGCTTGAAAGCATAACTTTGGCTTCGTACGTACCTGCGTCTTTCATTGAGCTGACAGGAGCGCCGTCTTTGGTATAAGTGACATCGCCTTTTTCATATCCGTTTGGTCTAATGACGTTGAACGTATACGAACTTGAGTCATATACCTTTATCGTCGGAAAGTCCACGCTAGTATCGCCTATCTGCGCTACCACAGGGCTATCCAAAGTAAGTACCCCATCCTTTTCGAGTCTCCATTTGAGATCGTCGCTGCCCGTAGGTTCAGTCATATTCAACGTAATAGGACTTGCCAAATCTACAGTATAATTTTTCTCGTCTTCGACTACCTCTATTTTCAGCTTATATTCGCCTTCTGTATATATCTTTGAGAAATCAAGCGTAATTTCCTGCGCAAACTCTCCACCAACAGCCTTTCCTCTTGCTATTTCTATGGGGTCGCGGTCTCCTCTTTGGGCGTAGACGATATAGTTGACCTCATCGCAAATACCCGTGGCGTCATTCTTTATAGGCGGACATTCCGTGTAATCCATCGTTACTTTGAGCGAACCTTCCGTCTTGCCGTTGAGTACCCCTCCGCTAGACTCTCGAATCGTAAATTTGTCTAGAGCCTTTTGCGAAACGATAAGCGTGAGATACCTGTCTTCAGAATTGTTCGTGTCACTCCATACTGCTCTTCCGTCGCCCGACACAGGGTCATAGCCGTTGACCAAATGCAATTTGATGGCGTCAGTATACACTCCGCCCGGTATCACTCTGAATGCACCGTCAGCGTCCTTTATCTTGCCAACGTATTCATCTGCAACCGACACCGCAATTTCGTCTTTCGTGCCAGATGAATACTCTACTTCAAACGTGCGGTTGGAGCCGTTGTATTCCTGCGAAATATGGTTGAGCGTAGGCATGATTATCGGCTTCGTGCCAATATGTATAGGGTGCGAGTACGTATTGTCAAGAATATAGTTGGAACATACGCTCACCGACTTGTTAAATTCTACTTCAGCTTGATAATCGCCCACCTTGTTGGGTTCACCAGAAACAGAATTACCTTTGCTGTCGGTATATTTGACTTGCAATAGTTGACTTTCATACATCGTATCGTTTTTGCATACGCCCACCGGCGTAGGTACGTGCGGACTTGTATTCCAATCTATATCTACACCCAAAGGCTTGGGATTTATTGTGAGAGTGATCTCCTTCGTTACCTTGGAGTCGTCACTCCATCTAAAGTTGGAATTGGCAGTAGGCGTCAGATAAACTGTATATTCGCCTACTTTGATAGCATTGGAAGGAATTGTTACGGTCATGCGCGCTGAATTCTTGTATGCAGCGGCAACATACCAACTTTCTTTGCTAAAATCTTCGACCGTGCGCAACTCGCTATTGTATTTTACGGTCACGTTGGTGGGGTCTTTCAACTTACGCGTAGCATCTTCTTCCGCTTTGGTCAAATTGAGATGGAATGCAGGACGGGCTGCTTGAACCGTACTCGTAGTTGCATAGTTATCCTTGCCACTATTATTAGCGCCGTTACCGGATGCGGCGAGACAGTGCCAACAGTTGGTGTTGTTTTCTCTTGCCGAACGAGACCAATAACCTTTTGAGTTGGCTCTTTGCGTTTGATCTACTTTCCACAGTCCAGCCGTTCCCGTAATACCAACTTCGGCAAGAGCCGGCAACCAAATATTATCCGACTTCCAAATATCATAGTATTGTTTTGATTGATAATTGTAACCATTGGTAAAATTTTGCATATTTGTAGAATAGGCGTCGCAATTCAAATTAACGCTCATCACACCGTTTGCCTTTGCGCTCACGGTCTCTTGCCAAGCAACTTGCTCCGGCTTGACTATATAGTCAGTAAAATTGCCGTCAACGCTATCCATCGTAAATTTAGCGTATTGGTTAGTGTCTTTCGGCGTCGCAGTATCTATCTTGCTAATGCCGGTAGCGTAAGGTCCTCCGTTGTTGAGCGTAACGGCTCTAATCTCACTCGTCGAGTACATATTTGCAGGATAAGTAGACGACGTCGTATTATCATCATAAGGATTTGCTCTTACAGTCGCGCTCTCTTTTGCCAACCAAAGAGTGAGAATGACGTTGCCTGACCTGTCTTTTGAAACGTAGGTAACTACCCATTGGAATTCACCCATGGTCAATACGATTTCTTTGCTGACGTTATTATACAAAACTTTGTTGTTATCCCTGATGTTTTGCGAATTCAACGTTTCGATTTCTGAAAAATCGTCTGTCGACAAACCGTCGTCATCTTTTCCGAGCAAGTTCTGATATAACTTGACCAACTTATCTCCGTCAAAAAC
>CAMWSW010000121.1 GCA_947176975.1 uncultured Clostridia bacterium
CTATTTGGTTCTTGTAAAACTCGCCGAAGTTCTTCATATACATCTTGCACTTCTTTGCGTCTACGACTGCCGTCAACGACGATATCTCTCCGCCCGGAAGATTTGCCGACAGCACTGCTTGCAATACGTCGCTGAGCTTACCTACGCCCGATGGCTCGATCACTATTCTGTCAGGAGCATATTCTTCATAGACTTTGTTGAGCGCTTTTTTGAAATCGCCCACAAGCGAACAGCAAATACAACCGCTGTTCATCTCATTGATTTGCACGCCTGCGTCCTTCAAAAAACCGCCGTCGATACCTATATCGCCGAATTCATTTTCTATAAGCACAATCTTTTGTCCTTTGAGCGCCGACGACAACAATTTCTTTATCAAAGTAGTCTTGCCTGCTCCCAAAAATCCCGAAATAATATCAATCTTAACCATAGTTTCACCTCACTAAAACTTTTAATATCAATTTTAATTGCCTATATAGTTTACCACTTCAAACAGATTTTTACAACACAATACAACGTCTTTTAATCTTATCTTGTCAATACGAAAGTCGAAATGGAATCGGCGGGAACTTTGACTTCTCCGTCGAAGTCGTATTCTCTGACCTGCCAATTGACGTCGCTGTCCGTCAATACTTCCTTGACGTGAGCGTAACCGTCAATACCTTTCAATGCTATCTTGTGCGACTTGGAACTATCGTTGAGTACCACTACGGTAATACTGTCGTCGGGATTTTTAAAGGCGACGCACTCCACGCCGTTGAGTCCCAAAATGTCACTGTAATTTGAGGATATCCTCACGCTTTCTTTGTCAATATACTTGGAGAAATGCCCCATTACGTAATATCTCTTTGTCACTGCCAAAGATGAAGTCCCGTTACCATTTTGAAGCCAATATACGAGTCCGTCCTCGTATCCGCCTCTTGCTATTGACAGCCACCATTGCCAATCCGTGGCGTCCAGTATAGATATGTCGCGCATAATTACTTTTCCGCAACGCAATCCCATATCTATACTTTCGTCCACACCCCATTCCATTATGCAAAACTCGCTCATGCTTACGCTGATATTGGGATAATACTTTGCCATATAATCTGCAAAATTTTCTCTATAGAACACACTTTCATTTGCGCCGTAGGAGTGCAAGGATATATGCGTAATTTCCTCAAAAAACTCGTACTTTTCAAATTCCGTCATATACTCGTTGAAATTGGTATGGGACGATAAAATCATCTTATAATTTCCGCTCTCGAATATATCCATCTCAAACTTAGTATCGCGCGACTTATTGAATTCTTTGAGCGTATTATAGAAAACGTCATAGAACTTGGCAAGCGGTTTTGGATCAAAGTGACAGCCCTCTTGCGTAGCGCCTTCTCCGCCCCATTTCCATTGCGGTTCGTTGACGGGCGAGATAAGCACCTCAATATCCTTATTGTATTTGCATATATAATTGTCGTAAAGATGATTGACTATTACAAGCAAGTATTGCGAAAACGCCTCGTAACATTCCTCTTTGAGATTGTTGTCGTATGCCTTTTCGCCATGCGTCTTGCCATTTTTCGTCATAAGATAATGAGGTGAATTGGCAAAGAAAATTACTCTTTCTATATTTCCGGTCGCAAGCGCTCTGTCAAACATATCGAGCACCGCTTGGTCTCTTGATTGGAAATCGTAATTTTTCTCGTCTGCAAACGCATCGTAACTGCCGTCGAAATTGTCTGCGACAAAAAAACTATCCGCGCTTCTTTCTATAAACTGCGGATCCACTTCCACTCCGCCCGCGCCGATATTGTATCTGAAAGTGTTGAGCGCAAGTCCGCTGTTGCCGTATAGCATTTCCATAGCGGTATTCTTGAACTTGGCGTCTTCTTCTGCTCCCAACTGTTGATATATCCACGCCGACGACGCGCCGAATCCTTGCATCGTCTGATATCTCTTGGAAGTGTCAAGATTGATAGACGTCGTAGCAAACGTGACCGCCAAAGCGTATATGCCAAATGCCAAACCTATTAACAGAATTGCAATAATTACGCTTGCGGTAACTTTCAAAATTTTCTTTGTCATACTATTCTTCCTCGACGATTGGCTTTGTCAAAATATAGGTAGCGACAGACTTTGACGGCACTGTGATATAACCGTCGTAAGCATATTCTGCTGTAACCCAATTTTTATCTTTGGAAGTGACTACCTCTTTGACGTTGTCATATCTGTCACCGTTGAACTTGAGCTTGATATCCTTATCCCTTTTGCTGTCGTTGATGACTACCAAAACTATACTTCCGTCGGGTCTCTTGAATCCGACGCACTCCACGCCGTTGAACTTGAATTCGTCATTGTAGTCCGTCCTGATACGCACGCTGTTTTGCGGGATATATTTCGAGAACTGCCCCATCGTATAATATCTCTTCGTTACGCTCACGCTGTCTGCGCCGTCCCAATATACGAGTCCGTCTTCATAGTCGTAGACAGATGCGGAAAGCCAATAATTCCAACTTATTGCGCCTACCGTCGTTAGGTCTCTCATAATTACCTTTGCGGCGTAAATCCCCATATCAATGCTGTCTTCGACACCGCCTTCCATTACGCAATATTCGCTGACTCTCACGTCGATATTGTTATGCTTATTCTTAAGAAAATTGTGGAATCTCACGCGCGCCAATTCGTTGGTGTCAGTTCCGTAAGAATGTACCGATACGCTGTCCACGTCTTTATACCAATCGTATTTTGCAAACTCAGTCATATAAGAACGCACTTTTGCCTTGGTATCTCCCATCTTATAATTTCCGCTCTCGAATATATCCATTGCAAAATCAAAAGATTTGCTTTCGTTGTACTCAACGAGCGCTTTGTGGAAGACGTCATAAAATTTGGCAAGTTCTTTGGGCTCGAAATGACATCCCTCTTGAGAAGCGCCCGCTCCGCCCCAATCCCATTGAGGCTCATTGACGGGAGAAATACGCACTTCGATTTCTGCGTCGTACTTGCATATCACGTTGGAATATAGATGATCCACGATAACGAGAAGATATTGACTGAATGCCTCGTAGCACTCGGGCTTGAGATTGTTTTGTTTCTTTTGGTCGCTGTGCGTCTTGCCATTCGTCGTCATAAGATAGTGAGGAGAATTGGCAAAGAAAGTCACTTCTTTGATATTGCCCGTCGCCAAAGCCTTTTCAAAAAGCGACATCACGCCTTTATCTTTTGTGAAATCGTAATTTGATACGTCGGAAAATACCGAGTAATCTCCATTGAATCTGTCTGCAATAAAAAAGCTCTCAGCACCGCGTAATTTATCTTTGTATAAATTAAGCTCTGCACCGCCTGCTCCGATATTGTATCTAAAGGTATTGAGTCCAGGTCCGCCATCTCCCTAGGGCATCTCTATCGTCTCATCCTTTAGGTCTTCATTTTCACTGATACCCAATGATTGATATACCCACGCCGACGACGCGCCAAAGCCTTGCATTGTCTGCAACTTTTCAAACTCGTTGATAGTAATCGCCGTCTTGGCAAAGTTGACGCCCAATGCGTAACTGCCGAATGCCACCCCAAATACTGCGGCAATAATAAGCAATCCCACCAGAGAAACCAAAATGACAGACTTCTTGGAATATTTATTTTTTTCTTTCTTGACTTTATCTCTTGACTTTCTTTCAGTAGTAACGTTATCTATCATATTACATTTTCCTCAATAGTCTAATTTTAGCACGCTTTGCCTTGTTTGTCTATACTTTTTAATAAATTGAAAAGTGGAACGCATTTGCGTTCCACTCTATTGCCTTTAAACGGATTGAGATTTCTCGACTTCGCTCGAAATGACAATATTCTATTTTTTATTCTTCATTGCTCTTTGCTCTTTCAAGAGATCTTGATAACGCTCTATCTGGTCTTCGCGCAAATCAATCATATTCTTTGCCGCCTTGCAAGCTTGCGCATCGGATATGATTACTTCCGTCTCTTTGACCTTTATCTTCGTGCCGTCGCTGGTTGCGTCTCTCTTGATGTCCTTGAGATACTCGTCTTCCATTTTGAAGAGAGCTACTACCGTGTCTTTCTTTATCGTCAATTTCATCAACGGGTTGACTGAAGACTGTCCGAATACTATGAAGTAAGTCGATTTCTTCTCCTTGCTGTTCGGCTTTGACAGCGCGTACTGCTTCAATCCGTCAAAGTATTTTTGTTGCTGTTTTGAAAGTAACGCGTAAGCTTCGTCGAGTGTGAGACGAGGAGCGACTTCTTTCTTTGACTTTGCGGGAGCTACGACTTTTACCTCTTTCTCCACTATTTTCTCAACAACCTTTTCTACCGGCACTTCTACCTTGACTTCTTTTACAACTTCCTTCTCGACAATCTTTTCCACTTCAACAGGGACTTCTACCTTGACTTCCTTCTCGA
>CAMWSW010000122.1 GCA_947176975.1 uncultured Clostridia bacterium
ATTTTGTTTACCTATCTCCCTTCTCGCCAAACGAGGAGGGATTCTTATTTTGGTTATACTATACAATAATACTATTATTTTTTACCGTTCTTTTTATGAGCGTACTTAGCTGAATAGTTGAGTTCGTCTTCAAACAATTGCGTAAGTCTGCTCTTATTTGATTGAGTATGCGGCTTATTCTTTGAAGTACTGTTTTTGGACTTTGACGACTTATCTTTTTTGCCGTCGGCATTCTTACCGGTCTTGCCTTTTGCAGACTTGCTCTCGCTTTTCTTTTGCATGGGCGCATTTTGCTTTTGAGGTTTTTCTTCATCTCTAGCGTCTTGGATTGCAACTTCCCTTTTACCTAGTACCACGCCTTTGAGTTTGAAGAGCTTGCCTTCGCAACCTTTGATGACGGATACGAACGAATAGGTATCGCGTATCTTTAGGTCGGCAATCTCGTATATCTTCAACGGAGTGTACGTCAATAGCAACTTGGTGAGGCTGTCTTTATCCAGCAAGTCTCTCTTGCCGACGTTGAGGAAAAACCTGCTTTGATTGTCGTGGAAATCTTTGAGCTTGTTGGAGCCGTCTTTTGGCATCGTAAAACTGTCGGAAATCACGCCTATATCCATATATTTGAGCGCATTGTCCACTTTGCGTTGATACGACGGAATATATCCCACTTGAGAACTGTCAATGAGAGTATACGCTACGCCCTCTTTGCTTGCCCTTGCCGTCCTGCCTATGCGGTGGACGTAAAAGTCTTCGTCGGTGGGCGGATCAAAGTTGATAATCGCCTGCACTCCGTCGATATCAAGACCGCGCGACGCAACGTCGGTGGCGACGAGAATTTTCAACTCTTTTGCTTTAAATCTCTTGAGTATCTGCGTGCGCTCGCTCTGTCGCAAGTCGCCGTGTAAAAGCGCAACCTCTCTTCCCTTGGATTTGAGCGCGCCAAAGAGTTTGTCTGCTCTTGTCTTGGTATTGCAAAAAGCAATGACGAAATCGTATTTGTGTCCGTCGATGATCTTGAGCATTGCTCCAAGACGTTGGGCGTCCTTAACTACGCAATAATACTGCTCTATCTTGGGAGTGTCTTCGCCGTCGACTAAAGTCTTGACGAAAGTGGGATTATGCAAAAGCTTCTCTATAAGCGTCTTGATGGATTGCGGAATAGTAGCCGAAAAACAAAGTCTTTGCGCCTCGCCAACCTTGCCGTCTATCTTCTCTATGTCTCCTCTGAATCCCATATCCAGCATTTCGTCGCATTCGTCAAGCACGAGATAGTTGACGTCGCTCAATTTGAGAGTTCGTCTGTCGATATGGTCGAGAAGCCTGCCGGGAGTACCTACGACGATTTGCGGTTTTTTGCGAAGACAAAAGAGCTGTCTCTGAATATTCTGTCCGCCGTAAAGTCCTGCTACTCTCACACGCTCGTAATATTTGCAAGCATTCTGAATTACTTCGCAAATTTGTATGACGAGTTCTCTAGTCGGACACAGCACGAGCGCCTGCACGCAAGATGCGTCTCTGTCAATCTTTGCAAGCATAGGCAATACGAATGCAAGAGTCTTGCCCGTGCCGGTAGGAGCTTGAGCTACTATATCCCCGTCTTTGAGCGCAAACGGTATCACTTCTCTCTGAATATCCGTAGGAGATACGATGCCTTGCTCGTCAAGACTTTTTATTATTTCCGATGTCAGACCGAAACTTTGAAATTGACTTATACTTTCTTGATTATTATTTTCCATAGCTCAAGTATACAACAAAAGTTGATTTTCTTCAACCGATTGGGTATAATAGTTGTATGAAAACGGCAATTATATCGGGAGCATCAAGAGGAATAGGCAAGGCTATCGCAATATCCTTGGCAAAAGAGGGATATACGGTAATAGTGGGATATTGCCGCAATAAAGCCAAGGCGCAGGAAGTATGCGACTTGATAATCAAGGACGGCGGTATCGCCGAAGCATATCAATGCGACGTGAGCGCGCCATGCCAGGTCAGAGCAATGGTCGAATACTCCAAAGCAAAATTCGGAAACATCGACGTCGTGGTAGCCAACGCAGGTATAAGCGCGTATGGTATGCTAATCGACCATTCCGATGAAACTATAGCCAACGTAATAAATACAAATCTAGTCGGCTGTATCACACTGTGCCGAGAGGCTAGCAAAGTTATGCTCTCCCAAAAGAGCGGCAACATCGTGACTATCTCGTCTATGTGGGGACAAGTGGGCGGAAGCTGCGAAAGCGTCTACTCCGCTACCAAAGGAGGTATAATCGCCTTCTCCAAAGCCCTTGCAAAAGAACTTGCTTTGAGTGGCATAAGAGTAAATTGCGTCGCCCCGGGCTTTATTGACACAGAAATAAATTCCAATCTTTCTCAAGATGAAAAAAATCAAATCGTAGCGGATATACCCCTTGCCCGCGCAGGTACGCCTCAAGACGTGGCAAACGCAGTGGTATGGCTGACAAGCGACAAGGCAAGTTACGTCACGGGACAGGTTGTTGCTGTCAACGGCGGATTAGTGATATAAGTAACTCAAATATATAGAATTTTCATAATATAAAGCGACGGCAAGTCAAAATACTTTGCGATTATAAGAGAAATACATATAAATGAAAAGACTGAATAATTTCAAACATACCTTTAATTCTTGTTGCGTCGCCGGCGCAATTCAAGCCTTTGGAATCAATCTTCCTCCGCTGTTGTTCGTAAGCTTCCAAGACGAATTCTCCATATCTATCACGGGACTGACTGCGCTTATTACGCTGACATTTATAGTGCAACTTCTAATGGATGCATTGAGCGCAAAAATTATAGACAAAATAGGTTATCGCACCACTATGATATTATCCCACGTATTCGTAGCGTCAGGCGCAATACTTATGGGCGTATTGCCCTATTTGCTTTCGCCGTATACAGGTCTTGTGATATCGATAATAATTATGGCAATAGGCGGAGGTTTGCTCGAAGTCGTCACGTCGCCGATAGTAGAAGCAATACCTAATCAAAAAGAGGGAAAACTACCGCTTCTGCACTCCTTTTACTGCTTTGGATATCTGCTCATAGTATTGATAACCGTGCTGTACTTTTTGGCGTTTGACAGAACGCAATGGCGCTATTTGGCATTTGCGATTGCAATTATACCCATAATCAACGGCGTTTTCTTTTTCTTCGTGCCCTGCACGTCGCTCAACGAACAACGCGGAGAAAGCATAGGTCTCAAAGGTTTGATAAAAAACAAAATGTTTTATCTCTTTTTGATACTGATTTTATGCGCAGGCGCCACCGAGCAGGCAATAAGTCAATGGATATCGTATTTTGCGGAAAAGGGATTGAATCTCAATAAGTCAATGGGCGACTTGGTAGGTCCGTTTAGCTTTGCTCTGCTGATGGGATTGGGCAGATAATTTTATGGACTTTTTGGGTATAAAATTCATCTTAAGAAAATATTGCCGATTGCAGGAATAGGCTGTCTTATTTGCTATATTACGGCGGTTGCAAGTAATTCTCCTCTGCTCTGTCTGATAGCCTGCGCGCTATGCGGACTTACCGTCAGCATTACTTGGCCGGGCACTTTGGACGTTGCGTCCAAGAATATTCCGCAAGGAGGAACTGCAATGTTTGCCTTGCTTGCTTTGGGCGGAGACCTCGGCTGTACGCTGGGTCCGAGCATAGTCGGCTACGTGTCCGACGCGTCGTCATACGGTCTCAAAGGCGGTATTGCCGCTTCGACGGTATTTGTCATAATATTCGTAACAGCCTCCTTCATATTGCTAAAAAAGGACGACAGTCACAACGTCTCGATGCTAAACGAAAGAGAATAATTATCTATTTTAACAAATGCAAAAATTTAATTGAAAAGATATTCTTTGTATGGTATAATTGGACTATAAAACTTTTTGGAGCAAGGATATGGAACAATTTTGCGGAAGAACTATTGATTGGATTAAGACGGGAAAAAATCTTGAATATTTGAGAAGACATAACGTAAAACTCATCAAAAACGTTTGCGCTTACTGCAGAAGTCAGGAAGACAGCAAGACTTATTGCGAAGGCGGAGCAAAATGCGCGACCTGCACTTTTGAAATGGACAATCATATCTCGAGAAGCGAACTCGCCCGCGCCGTGGTCGGCTGGTCGGATTCTCAAATCGCAAATTGGGAGGACGCAAGATCGGTCATATCAATAGAAGATTTGTACGTATACTGTCAACTTTGCGGAGTCACTCTCGAAGATATTATCGTATTTAGCAAATAATGCAAAAACCTTTGGAAATATATTAAGCATTTTAATACTCTGAAGATTTGACAATATAAATTTTTTTTAATTTCTTATTGACATTACATTGATTTTACAATATAATAAAACTAATAAAAAATATATAAATAACTTAGGAG
>CAMWSW010000123.1 GCA_947176975.1 uncultured Clostridia bacterium
CTACAGAACTTATAAATATCACGTCAACTAATTAGATAATTATAAAAGAAGGGTTATTCCCTTCTTTTTTTGATGCTTTAAAACTATTTTATAATATTATTCTTGTCATAACAAGACTGAGATTGAGAATATACGTCTTTAATTTTGACGTCGTTTCTTTTCTTGATTTTGCTTGATATTTTATCAAATAAAGTCAACAATGCCTTTTCCAATTTGCCGCTATATTTAAATGCCAACACCACCACGACTAAAGCTATCGCTATTATAGCAATCCAAATAGGTATTCCGTATCCCGTCAATGGGATTGACGAAAATCCTTTGAGCGCTCCTTCCATAATTAGAATATTTATTGGTCTTGTTATCAACATTATTATGAAGAATTGCCAGTACTTCATATCGGTAATTCCGGCGACTATGCACAATAAATCGTCCGGAAAGAAAGGAAATAAGAACATCAGCGTTAAAACTATTTTATCTTTGCCTTGAGTGAATTTGACGTATTTTTCATAAGCATTTTTACCAAATAACCAAATAATAAGTTTTACTCCAAACTTTCTTCCCAGATAAAAAGCCAGCAACGAGCCGATCATCATTCCTATTATACTATAAAAGAACGTTGGCCAAAATCCAAATAAAGCCACTCCCGCCAATGTTGTTACAGCGGCAGGCAAAGGAATTATCGTCACTTGCAAAAACTGCACGAGAATAAAAATCATTCCTGCGTATGCCCCGTATTTAGTCAAAAATGCTTGAATCTTTTCCGTGCTGTCAAATTTTGATATCAAGTCGAATTTCAATACGATATAATAGCAAATTGAGGCAATCGCTAACAGCGCGCTAATACTTATCACCCATCTTACGCATTGTTGATAGTTGCCTATTACTCCAAGTAAAAGTAATGCCGCTGCAGGTAAATTGAGTAATAAACAAACTGTTTTTACATAAAAGTTTATGTCAAAATTCGCAATAGTATACAATAGTGTAACGTTGTACACTATCAGCGCAATAAAAGTGACAATTAGTGAAATGCATCTTGATCTTAGAGTCATAATCTTATAAATAGTATAAGCAGATGGTCATTCAAAAATTACATAATTTGTTTTTTTGTAGAAATTGGTAAAAAAATAGGACTTGCGTCCAATTTTCTATTGTAAATCAATATTCTTCTTTACGCGCTTGATTGCGTCGGTCGCCAATTTGTCGCACCTATTGTTGTACTCATTGTCGGCGTGTCCTTTTACTTTGATAAATTGCACTTTATGTTTTGCCATAAGACGCAATAAAAGTTTCCATAAATCATCGTTTTTTACAGACGTTCTATTTGCGGTTTTCCAATTATTGCTCTCCCACTGCTGTATCCAACCTTCGGAGAAAGCGTTGCAAACATATGCCGAATCGCTGTAAACTTGTACGTCGCAAGGCTCTTTAAGCGCGCTCAAACCTTGAATAACGGCAAACATTTCCATTCTGTTGTTGGTCGTCTCTTTGTTGTATCCGCTCAACACTTTTTCATGTCCGTTGTAAATGAGGATTGCGCCCCAACCGCCTATACCGGGATTACCGGAACATGCTCCGTCAGTATATATCGTCACGCTTTTCATGCTTTGCTCAATTCCTCGCTTCTCTTGCGGCACTTGTTTATGCCCTCAATTATGCTCTCTCCCACAGATTTTTCCTTAAATGTGTCGATTGCCTGTATCGTAGTGCCTCCTTTTGAGCATACCTTTTGTATCAACAGGTCTAATTCTTCGCTCGAACTCTCTACCATCTTGCTTGCGCCAATCATAGTAGCTATCGTCAATTCCTTGCTCTGCTCAAAGCTCAATCCGCCATTTACTCCGCCGTCTATCATTGCTTTGATGAAATAATATACATATGCAGGTCCGCTTCCGCTTATTGAAGTGACTGCATCAAAATATTTTTCTTCTACTCTGACAACTTTTGATATTGTCTTGAAAATACTTTCGACAAAATTATCGGTCTCGGCGTCTGTATTATATGAAGTGATAGCGCTCACGCCTTCGCCTATGGAACAAGGCGTATTAGGCATAATTCTGACAACTTGATTGCAATTGCATATCTTTGATATGGTATCGGTGTTGACTCCCGCCATAATCGAGATCATGCACTTGATTTTGTTGGATGCCATATCAGCAGAAATTGCCTTGAAAATTTGCGGTTTGACAGCCAATACGACGTATTCGCACGTTGATAAAACGTCTTGATTATTATTGGTGAAAGCGATGCCTCTATACGGCGCGCTTATACTTGGAGTGGATATGAAGATATCCTCTATTGGCAGCAATTTGCTATCCAACAGTCCGTTTATTATGGCTTTTGCCATATTTCCGCATCCGATAAATCCAAGTTTGTACTTATAATTCATAAATTTAACTCCAAATTACTTTTTTTCTCTTGACACTTCTTAAAAGATTTACTATAATGTTTAAGAAGTTTTAACTTACTATTTTTAGGGGAGTGGCTCAACGGTAGAGTAGTGGTCTCCAAAACCATTGGTTGCGTGTTCGAATCGCGTCTCCCCTGCCAAAATGACCTTAAATAGGTCATTTTTTCATTTAGACGCATTTCTCACAGCTTCGTTCGCTATGCCGTCACTCCGTTCCTTACGAATCGCGGCACATAGCAAATAAGTTATACGTTTACTTGACCGCTCAAGCCCAAGACGTCTTTGTTTTCCTTCAATATAGGATTGATGACTTCGTTGATATACTCTATAGTCTGCTCTTTTGCTCGTCCGATAAAGTTCCTTGGATCAAGAATGCTGTCGATTTTGTCATTTATAGCTGCAAAAGCTTCATCACCTTTGATTCTCTCGATTAAATCGTTGTCTTTGCCGAATTGCTTGACCATTTTTGATGCTTCCATAGAATGCACGCGGATTTTTTCGTGCAATTCCTGTCTGTCTCCGCCGGCTTTTACGCACTCCATAAGTATTACTTCGGTCGACATAAACGGCAATTCAGCCATAATGTGCTTATTTATAGTGTTTTCATATACGACCATACCGTCTGCGACGTTCATGTATATTTCAAGTATTGCGTCTATAGACAAGAATGCTTGAGCCATAACGAGCCTTCTGTTGGCAGAATCGTCAAGAGTACGCTCAAACCACTGAGTGGCTGCTGTATTGGCGGCGTTGGCAGGCAAAGTCATAACGTATCTTGCAAGCGAACATATTCTCTCGCTTCTCATTGGATTGCGCTTGTAAGCCATTGCCGAAGATCCTATCTGATTCTTCTCAAAAGGTTCTTCCATTTCTTTCATATTCTGCAAAATTCTCAAATCATTGGCGAATTTATAAGCGCTTTGAGCAATTTGGGATAACACTGATAGAATATTATAGTCATATTTTCTACTATATGTTTGTCCGCTTACAGCAAAAGTTTTGCTAAATCCCATTTTTGCAACAACCAACTCATTTAATTTCTTTACTTTTTCATGGTCTCCGTCAAAGAGCTGGAGGAAACTTGCTTGCGTGCCTGTGGTGCCTTTAACTCCTCTCAATCTCGTATTATCAATTACAAATTGAAGATTTTCATAGTCCATTTGCAATTCTTGAAGCCAAAGCGCAGCTCTCTTGCCGACTGTAACAAGTTGCGCGGGTTGAAGGTGCGTAAAGCCTAATGTAGGCATATCGGCATATTTTAGGGCAAATTTTGCCAATTTATCCATTACGTTGACAAGTTTATTCTTTACAAGAATAAGAGCGTCGTGATATATAATAGCGTCGGAATTGTCCGTAACGTAACAACTCGTCGCTCCCAAGTGGATAATTGGCATTGCCTTTGGGCATTGTTGCCCGTATGCGTATACATACGCCATTACGTCGTGTCTTACAATCTTTTCTCTTTCTTTGGCAACGTCGAAATTTATATCCTCAAGATGCGCGCGCATTTGCTCAATCTGCTCGTCTGTAATGTTCAAGCCAAGTTGTTTTTCACTTTCTGCAAGAGCAAGCCACAATTTTCTCCATAAAATCATACGGGTTTTTTCGGAAAACTGCTCTAGCATTGGTTTTGTTGCGTATCTTGTAGTCAATGGGTCTACGTAATTTGTTGACATATTTTTCTCCTAAAAATTTGTTTATGAATATATTATATATTATAATTTATTTTTTCGCAAGAATTTCGAGGCTATAAAAGCACAAATATAGAGCAAATATAGTGTAAAAATAATATGGACAAAATAGGATTAAATATCATCAAAGCATAAATAACTATGCTAATAATATCACACCTAATAAAAACAAAATTTAACTATTAAATTTAAAGACAGAAAATTTAATGGCATAACATTTAGATGCATTTAAATTAAATAAATGAGAAAATTATCAAAGTTGTTGAGATCTTTAT
>CAMWSW010000124.1 GCA_947176975.1 uncultured Clostridia bacterium
AAGTCATCATAGCAGACGCTCAAGCTTGCAAGGTAGCGAAGAATATGATTGACCTTCGCGAAGACCAAATAGAGAGGTATCAAGACCTCTTGAAAGAACAGCGAGCAATGAAGAATAAGAAGTAATGACAAAGAGGAACGCGGTTGCGTTCCTCTTTTAATATAAAATCTTAATTTGACTTTATTATAATACTTGTATTTTTTTTAAAATTATGATATTATTTCTTCGTATCCTAAATAATGGGAGTAGTATACTATGACTGCAATTGACAATGCTATATACAGCATGACGGGCTACGGCAAAGGAGTGTCCGAGCAAGACGGGCTTAAGGTCACCGTCGAACTCAAGTCTGTAAATCACAGATTTTTGGATCTCAATATCAAGTTGCCCAAGGTTTTTACCTTTGCAGAAGACGTTTTGCGCAAGACTATTCAAGGCGCAATTTCAAGAGGACATATCGACGTATACGTCAATTATGAAGACACGCGAGAGAGCAAAAAGACCTTGGTAATCGACTTTGATTTGGCGTCGCAGTACGTGCTTGCGGCAAGAGAAATTCAAGGTAGATGCCTCGTGCAAAACAACTTCTATACCGCGGAAGTATTGCGTATGCCCGACGTAGTCACGCAAGTGGCAAAGGAAGAAGACGAAGGATTGCTTGTCGATTTGCTTAAAGATGCTTGTCTCAAGGCTATCGACGCTATCAATGCAATGAAGTTGAGAGAGGGCGAATCGCTTGTCAAAGATTTGTACGTCAAAGTGGAAAATATTCGCAGTACTATTCCCAAAATACAAGGGCTTGCGCCCAAGACTTTGCAAGAATATCGCGCAAAGCTTGAGGAGAGAGTAAAAGAATATTTAAAGGAAGCTCCTATCGACGAAGTAAAGCTCATCAATGAAATTGCCTTCTACAGCGACAAATTCTGCACTGACGAAGAGGTCACGAGACTTTATACTCACGTGGACCACTTCAAAGAAGTGCTTGAGGCAGGCGGCGCGGTAGGCAAAAAGCTTGACTTCATAGTTCAAGAAATGAACAGAGAGACCAACACTATCGGAAGCAAATGCAACAACGCTCAAATCACCGAATGCGTGGTATTTATGAAGAGCGAAATTGAAAAGATAAGAGAACAAATTCAAAATCTCGAATGACGAAATAAAGAGGCAGAATATGGAAAAGAAAGGTTTGTTGATAGTCGTTTCCGGACCAAGCGGAGCGGGCAAAGGCACTGTGCTTGCGCATACGACGGAGAAGTATTCCAATTTGAGATATTCGGTATCAGTCACGACGCGAGCACCGAGAGAGGGCGAAGTCGACGGCGTAAATTATTTTTTCAAGACAGTAGAACAATTTGAAAAAATGGTAGTAAACGGCGAGTTTTTGGAACATAAGAAGGTGCACGACAATTATTACGGCACACCGATTGCCAACGTGCAAAAGTATTTGTCCGACGGCTACGACGTGGTGTTGGAGAGATACCGAAGGCGCATTGGACGTCAAGAATGCATATCCCGACGCCGTTATGATTTTCATCACTCCTGCCAAGAGCTCCACAATCGAAGAGAGATTGAGAGGCAGAGCTACCGAGAGTGAAGAACAGATCCGCATCCGTATGAAAAATGCTTTGAAAGAGTTGAAACAAGCTGTGTTTTATGATTACGTCGTCGTCAACGAAGACGCGCAGCAAGGCGCAATGGATATCATATCCATAATCCAAGCGGAAAAATGCAAAGTAAAAAACAATAAAAAATTTATAGACAATCTTATTTATGGAGGCAAATAATTATGATGATTGATCCACCGATTGACAAGTTGATTAAAAAGGCGGAGTGCCGTTACGCGCTCGTTTGCGGAGTTGCAAAGAGAGCAAGACAGCTCGAGACTCAATATCCGGATATGCTCGAGAAGTCGGGTAAAAAGGCTATTTCTCTTGCCGCAGAAGAAGTATACGACGGCGAAGTCGAAATCAAGAGAGACAATCAATAATTTTTACGGGTGAGAAATGCTTGAAAACTTCAACGTATTGTTGGGTGTAAGCGGCGGAATTGCTTGCTACAAGTCGTGCGAAATCGTATCGAGACTCAAGAAGCTCGGCGCAGGGGTGGACGTCATTATGACGGCTCACGCCACCGAGTTTGTGTCTCCTTTGACTTTCGAGACTTTGTCGGCGCGTCCTGTCGTCAGCGATATGTTTTGCCGAGAAAGACAATGGGAAGTCGAGCATATTTCTCTTGCAAAGAAAGCCGATATCTGCATCATTGCTCCCGCGACTGCAAATATTATCTCAAAGCTTGCCGAGGGAATCGCCGACGATATGTTGACGACCACGTACCTTGCGCTCAAGTGTCCGATAATCCTTGCTCCTGCAATGAATACCAATATGTACGACAATGCTATCGTCAAAGCCAATCTTGAAAAGCTCAAATCCAAAGGCGTGATTATCGTCGATTCCATAGAGGGCAGACTTGCTTGCGGAGACAGCGGAAAGGGCAAGATGGCAGAGCCTGTCGACATAGTCGCAAAGGCTGTCGAGACCTTGCTCCCCAAGAGAGATTACGAGGGCAAGAAGGTGCTTGTCACGGCGGGAGCAACGAGAGAAAATATTGACGGCGTGAGATTTATCACCAACCGTTCGTCGGGCAAAATGGGAATCGAGATTGCCAAGAGCGCAATCAAGAGAGGCGCGGAAGTAATTCTCGTCAAAGGACTCACGCAAGTTGAAATACCAAGTTATATCACCAAAGTGGTACCCGTCGAAAGCACAATGCAGATGTACGACGCGGTTATGGCAAATTACAAGGACTGCGACGTGATAATCAAGGCGGCTGCGCCAAGCGATTACAGACCCATCGAGGCAATAGGGCAAAAGCTCAAAGGTGATGAAATCACGCTTAAATTGACGAAGAATCCCGACATAGCAAAGGCAGTTGGACAGGTCAAGGGCGATAGAAAACTCGTAGTATTTTGCGCAGAGACGCAAGACCTCATTGCAAGCGCAAGAGGTAAGCTCAAGAGCAAAAACGCCGATATGGTCGTCGCCAACGACGTGACCAAAGAGGGCGCGGGTTTTGACGTAGATACCAATATCGTGACGATACTCAAGAAGGACGGCAGCGAGCGCTCGTATCCCAAGATGAACAAGAGCGAGGTCGCCGACGTTATTCTCGACGAGGCGCTCAAATGATTGCAAAGGTTATAGTAGACATAAGCAATTCGCAGACGGACAAGATATTTGATTATGAGATACCCTCAAATCTTGACGTGCGAAAGGGATCAAGAGTAATCGTACCTTTCGGACCGCGCAGAATTGAGGGCTTTTGTATAGATATTGCCGAGACGTCGGACTACGATTCTTTGAAATACGTCGAGGCGGTTCTTGACGATTTTATATGCATAAGCGAGGAGATGCTCGAACTTATGCGATATATGAAGGACAAGTTTTATATACGCTACGTGGACAGCTTGCGACTCTTTATTCCTTCCAAGCTCAGAGGCGGACGCGTCAAGGAATTGACGAGATTATATATTCAACTCAATCCCGATATGAACTTTGACGATATATCGGCTAAAATATCAAAAAACGCAAAGAGCCAACTTGCGCTTGTCGAAAGACTTAAGCAAGGCGGAGAGTACTTGACGGCGCTGTCCAATGAGTTTTCCTCAGCGGCTATCAACGCATTGATTGACAAGAATATCATCATCAAGTCAAGCGAAGAGGTCGGGCGCAAGCCTCTGGCGAGCGTCAAAGGCAAGAGTGCAGAGGTCAAGCTGAGAGACGCGCAAGAGCGCGCCGTCGACAAGATTTTTTCAAGTCAAAAAGACGTGATATTACTTCACGGCGTTACGGGCAGCGGAAAGACTCTTGTATATATAAATGCAATCCAAAGGGCGCTTGCCGAGGGAAAAACGGCAATTATGCTTGTGCCGGAAATATCTCTTACGCCGCAAATGCTTCGCAATTTCAGAGGATATTTCGGCGACAGCGTGGCAATGCTTCACAGCGGACTCAGCGACGGCGAAAGATTCGACGAGTGGCGGAGACTGCTCAAGGGCGAGGCAAAAATAGCCGTAGGCGCAAGGTCTGCGATATTTGCGCCCATCAAGGATTTGGGGCTTGTCATTATTGACGAAGAGCATGACGCAAGTTACGTCAGCGAATCCAATCCCCGCTACCGCACGGTTGACGTAGCGCAATTCAGAGCAAAGTACAACAATGCAAAAGTAGTGCTGGGTAGCGCAACTCCGTCGATT
Organism: uncultured Clostridia bacterium; assembly: GCA_947176975.1. GTDB lineage: Bacteria > Bacillota > Clostridia > Christensenellales > UBA3700 > RACS-045. Next base: position 4,253 of record CAMWSW010000124.1, read on the forward strand.
GAAAGCTATCTGCTTGCCAAACGCGGTGAGTACGATTTGGCGGTAATGAGCCGGCGTATATCCGACAAGGGTATGCCCGATATAGAAATAGTCAATATGTCGCACGAAC
>CAMWSW010000125.1 GCA_947176975.1 uncultured Clostridia bacterium
CAATGCAACCAGCGTTGGCAATCCGTGGATATTGGTAGGCGCTGAAACGTTATTTCATACGCATATAGAAGACAATACCGTATCTTCGTCGGGATTTGAATTGAGAAGTCCTGCATTGAAGCCATATAATTACGGAGTAGACGCAGATGACAACGGAATGACGATAATAGGCACGTACGTTACCGATGAGACACTTGGAGGTAAGTATTTGAATTTAAGCATTTCTTATGAAGGTAAGGGCGCAAAAATACTTGAGAATGAAGGCAAGTATTTGGCGTACAGCTATGCATACTATGATGATGACAACAAATTGGTTTGGTCTGACTGGATAAATTTCATTGCCATGAATAAAGCTATGGACGAGCAATATGATTCTGAAGAGGAATTCCATCCTATTACAGACACCGAGACGAAATGGGAAGTTTACCCACAGACGCTATACGTTAAACTGGCGTTATTTAAGATTGCGCCCAACCGCAAAGGAGATTTTTATAAAGGAGATTTTGCCTTATATTATAATTCGGAACAACTCACAGACGAAGACTTTTGGGTAAAACCAACTGCTCCTTATCGCAACGAAGGATTTAATTCGTACGTTGCGGCGCCGGGTGTAACGGCAGCTTATCCCAATAACTCAACAGATTTACCTGTCGATCAGACTTATGACATCAAGGTAGTATACTCCGAGAAATTGGAACTTGACGCAGGCTTTACGATGGATACGATAGGTATTGATTACTTTATTTCGCGCGGCAACGATTCGGTAAAAGCAAATTCTAAGCTTGAAAACGTTAAGTGGGACGGGGACAAGACGTTGACGTTTACTTTCACGCCAAGCAAAATGTACATACATAATGATGCATGGTATTACTTTACTCCCGTAGGTCTTATCGGAGCTCAATCCAAGAAAGCGCCGTATTCATTTAGTTATTCTTTTGCAGGTGAAACTATTATTTGCAACAAGATATTGCCGGGCGGTCAACTTTATATGAAAGTATACGGAGAACCTAATTTGTTAGATACCTCAGACGTCTCCGTCACTGACTTCAAAGACGAAAACGGCAAGTATTTTGCCGAAAGCCAACGCAGTCAGCTCATACTCGTGGCAAGCAAACCCGATACCGCAAAAGAAAATGAGATGGACGAAGTATTGAAGAGCGATACCGGTATCAAGTCTGAAGATATTGTAAGATCTTCCTCATACGAGATAAATCTGCAAATTTGCGGAGTAGTGCCAAAAATCCCCAACGGAACGTACATGCAAGTTTCGTTTGGATTCCCCGAAGGATACAGCGCTGACGACGAAGGTACTACTTTCAAGATTTATCACTACAAAACCGACAACAATGGCAATATTCTAGGCGTTGAAGAAATTCCGGTAATTATCAACCAGTACGGTCTTATTGCCAAGGTTACGAGCTTCTCTCCGTTTACAGTCGTGCAGGTTAAGAACACCAGTTCTGTCGTAACTGAAAGCAAAACTTCAAATATATACGCGTACGTCAACGGCGAAATTGGCGGAACGATAACGACGGCAGGCAAGAGCGGTATCAGTGAGGTGAGCGACAAGATTACTTACGATATCACGCCCGACGAGGGATATTCAATTGCTTGCGTTCGTCTCAACGGCAAAGTCGTCGACGCAAAACATTACAGCGACGGCAAACTCACTCTTGCAAAGAAGGATATCGAATCAAGCAATATGCTTGAAGTTTCGTTTATGGCAAAAGAATTTGCAACGAGCTATGCGGAAAAAGGTATCACCATTTCTTACGGCAAAGCGTCTTCTTTCGGCGAAGCTCCTTCAAAATCCAATGTGGCGGGTATCATTATAGGATGTTCAGTTGCAGTAGTGGCAATAGTTGCAATCGCTCTTGCAGTATGGTTCGTTATGAATAAAAAGAAAGGGGAGAATGCTACAGCAAAGGCAAGCGCAAAATCGCAAACTGCGAAGACTACGGCGACCAAATCCGAGGCGGTGAAATCCACGCAGGAAAAGCAAGTTAAGCCGACTGTGAACAAATCAACGACTGAAAGTGCAAGCAAGCCCGCAACTGCGACGAAGTCAACCGCAAAACCGACTTCGACGGCAGCTAAGTCATCTACGGCGACTAAATCGACTGCAGCAAATCAAACTAAGCCCACGGCTGCAAAAGCAGTGGCGGCGACTAAAGATACTGCGACAAGCAAACCTGCTTCGACAGCCAAAAAGCCTACTGCTTCAACCGCAAGCAAGCCTGCGGCAAAATCAACTGCTACGCCGAAGAAAACTACGCCTACAACAACTAAGCCTGCTTCAACCGCAAGCAAACCGTCAGCCGCAAAGTCTACGGCAAAGACGACTCAAAATACTAAAAAGAAATAATTGCTTTTAAGTTAGCTTTAAAAAAGACCGATAGGCATTTCCTATCGGTCTTTTTTATTTATACAATCTTTTCGCTAATTGGGTGTATTTATTTACGAACTCACTTTTTGCGTCTGTATAAGCGTCTCGGTTATGTTCATATTCTCTCCACAGGCGCAATTTAAGTTTCTCGTATTCTTTTGCAATATCCGGGTGAGTGTTAAGATAATCTCTGAAATATATTTCATCCAAATCGTTTTGCAACCTAATATGAAGATGGAACACCTTTTCCGCAAAGCCGGTTTCGGTGTAGCCCTTATTGAGCGATATTCGGTTTTGAGTTGTTGACATTATAATGTAATTGTTATCCCGCAAAATATTAGCGGCTTGCATTATTTGTTCATTCGAATTTACTGCGATAAGAATATCTATAATAGGCTTTGCCATTATTCCGCTTACGGCGGTACTGCCGACATGGTGATATTCTACGTCCGACGGCAACATGCTTTTAAGTTGAACTACTTCCTCATGATACCAATCTGACCAGTACGGCTTATGTTCCGTCAAATAAATAGGGAAGAGTTGCCAAAGTTCTTCAAGCGTCATTTGTGAAAGTTTTTTCCCCATTTTAATTTCCTTCCTATTTATTTGTTCTTCGCTACTATTTCCAAGAACTTTTTTTCGGATAGTATCTCATTCGTGACAAATTCACCATTATAGAATAACGCGTAATTCGTCCATGCCATCGGCGCGTTTTGCGCCTTTTCTTTGCTGTCAATCAATATTCTTTCAAACGGTACGCCGTTTGCCTTTGCCAAATCTTCTATAATCGGAGCATACTTTGCGGTATAAGGACATCCGTGCGTATGATAGAGTACGTATCCGCTTTTATTGATTTTAGGCTGTTTTGCGTTTTCTTTAAATTTCGGTACGGGCGCATTTGCGTTAAAGGGCATATATAGCAGTGTAAAATACGGACTTGCATTATCTGCGACCTTAAAATCTTTATACGCGAGATATTTCGGGTCGGACAAAAAGGGCATTTTCTTTGGAGAAGATATTACCGTTATACCGTGTTTGCCTTGCGCCTTTGCGTCATCTATACAAGCGTTTAGCAAGTCGTTAGCATAGCCGTGTCCCTTAAAAGAGCCTGAGACCCAAAAACAGTTGATATGCAGATACCCGTCTGCCTCAATAGGGCACCAAGCGTATTCGGCAGGAATGTACTCGATAAAGCATTTTCCGCGTTCTACAGATTTCAAAAATACCAAGCCTTCGTTGATTCTATCTTTAAGCCAAGCTTTTTTGCTTGCGACTTGTACGTCTTTATTGTTGGATATAGCGCAACAGATATGTTCCTTTTCCAAGTTATCTGATGTAAGTTTAATGTATTCCATTTTTATTGTCCTTAATTTGTTTATACAATATCATTATAACAAATTATAAAAGGTATTTCAATAGAAAGGGAAATTGTTTTATAATACTTATTTTGATGCATTTGTCAAAACAAAAAGAAGTTGCTATTACAGCAACTTCTTAGCTGTGGCGGAGAAAGAGGGATTTGTAAGGAACGCAGTGACGGAATAGCGAACTTGTGAGCGTCACTATTTCGGTATCACGATTTTGCAACTATGAGAAGGGATTGCATAAAAAGCAGGGGAATAGAAAAAGTGAGATGTTTGTCATCTCACTTTCTATTTTGCGCTAAGTAGCAATCCCTTAGCTGTGGCGGAGAAAGAGGGATTTGAACCCTCGCTACGCTTTCACGTACTACTCCCTTAGCAGGGGAGCCCCTTCGGCCTCTTGGGTATTTCTCCAAAGTTGATACTATAATATCATACTTTTTAAGTATTGTCAAAATATTTTATTTAATTTATTGATTTTTTATCAACTAATTTTAATATGCGTTCAAAGATAAATGTGACAGCGCTGCAAATGGGGCATATAAATGTAACCAAACGCGAAATAAATAATATAATATTATGTGGTGAGGTTGCATCTATAAAAATC
>CAMWSW010000126.1 GCA_947176975.1 uncultured Clostridia bacterium
GATATCGTCGTTGAGTGTATGGGCGGAACAGAACCCGCAAGGACTTTCCTTATCAAGGCTTTGGAGGCGGGCAAGAGTATTGTTACTTCCAACAAGGAGATGTTTGCCAAGTTCTGGCCAGAACTTGAAAAGGCTGCTCAAAAGACGGGCGCAGGTCTCTATTACGAGGCAACGACTGGCGGCGGTATGCCTATTATCAGAACTATGACGCAGGCTATGCAAGCCAACGGTATACAGGAAATCAAGACGATTATCAACGGCACTACCAACTATATTCTCACGAGAATGACGGAAGAAGGCGCAGATTATCAAGACGTACTCAAGGACGCTCAAGCGCTCGGCTATGCGGAGGCTAATCCCGTGGCTGACGTCGAAGGATATGATTCCTCATACAAGTTGAGCATACTTTCGTCGCTTGCTTTCAACAAGAGAGTTCCCGTAGATTTGATTTACAGAGAAGGTATCACCAAGATAACAAAAGAGGATATCAGAATCGCAAAAGAGATGGGATTTGTTATCAAACTTTTGGCAATTGCAAAGCAAAAGGGTAAGAAGATCGAAGCAAGAGTTCATCCGGTATTCTTGCCAAAGGCTCATCCGCTTGCAAGCGTCAACGGCTCTTTCAATGCGGTATTCGTAGTTGGCGACGCAGTGGGCGACATAATGATATACGGCAGAGGCGCAGGCGCATTGCCTACAGGCAGCGCGATAGTCAGCGATATCGTATTCTGCGCAAGACAGGTTGAGCATGCAAGATACAGCGAGATGTTTGACGTAATGGACAAGAAAGAAATCATATCTGATTTTGAGAGCGAGTATTATTTGAGACTCAGCGCAAGAGACGTCAGCGGAGTTATCGCAGACATCGCAAGCGTATTCAAAAAACACAAAGTATCAATCGCGCAAATGCGTCAAGATGAGAACAAGGAAATTATTCCAATCGTATTCATCACTCACAAGACTAACGAAAACGCTATGAAGAGCGCAATCGAGGATATCAAGAAATTGACCAACGTCGTCAGCGTTGACAACGTCATAAGAGTGGAAAAATAATTATATAATAAAAGGGTCTGAGACGCGTTAATTGGGAGGCAGATATGTTGACAAATTCGGCAACTTTGTATTTAGTGGATATTTGCGACAAGTACCCCGACAACAAATATCATGTGGTCGAGTGGGAAGATCTCAAGGCAATCAACACGCAAGAAGACCCTAATTTTGATATTCAAGCCTTGTGGAAAGAGCTAAAGATGAACGCTTGTCTCGTCAATAAGTACGCAGACGAACAGGAAGTATGCTTCACCTTGACTGACAAGGCAAGAGTACTCGTACAGGAATACAAGGCGTATCTCGAGCAAATGAAAGCGCAGGAAGACGGCGCACAAAGCGAAACGCTTGACAACGCTTATATCAAGACGGATGAAAACGGAAGTCTCGTAGTGGTTCCGTCGAGCGGAGATGCGGTAAAGAAGAGAAGATTCGAAGTCAAGAAGTTGAAGAAGAGCGCTATGGGCAGAGGTTTTCTTGGCGGATTGCTTTCGGGTGGTATTATGGGACTGATATTCGGCATAATAGGCGGATTGATAATCAATCTATTGACGTGAGGGTATATGCTCAATAAGAAGACGAAACAACTTATGAAAGCCATATATTACAAGGCTGTCGAAAAGGACGGCACTTGTCTTATATCCCAAAACGACTTGCTCTCTAGCATGCCGTACAACTTTCAATTCAAAAAGAACGAACTTGCCCCATCGCTCAAGGCTCTTGTCAGCGAAGGGTATTTTGAACTTATCACCACGGAGAAAAAAGGCGAGGAATATTATTGCATCACGCTTCAAAAGGGCGGCTATGACTTTGCCTATCAGATAGCAAAAGAGAAAAGACAAGTGCGGATGAAGATTGCCTTGACGGTAGCGGGAGCAATACTCAGCTTTATCATCGGTACGATTTTAAAAGCAATTTTTTCAAAATAAAAGGTTATTATGGCTACTTCGGTTGAATTTATAGAGTACGTATGCGAACAGATTAGGGGAGTCGGCGAAGTTCGCTACAAAAAGATGTTTGGCGAATATATGGTATACGTCAATGATAAGCCTGTGCTGTTGGTATGCGACGATACGGTATTCGTCAAGATACTCGACGCAGTGGCGGAGGATATGGCAGACGCGCCAAAGGGTATTCCTTATCATGGCTCAAAAGAGCATTATATCTTGGATATCGACGACGCCGACTTGGCTGTCAAAGTAGTGGAAAAGCTTGAGAAAGTTACACCTCTTCCAAAACCCAAAAAGAAAAAGTAATTTCGAGCGCGTATATCGGCGCGCCTTCCGCCCTAAAGACTAGGACTCCCTCGGGGTCACGTACGGCAAGTACGCTCACCGCTCGGTCACCGTCTCACGGACGAAAATCACACCAATCTCCACGCTCGCTTGAATCGTTTCGACCGAAGTAAAACGAAGTTTAGAGCCTTTGAATAAAATTTCTAATATAATCCATAATTTACCTAAAATAACTTGCATTTTATCGACAAAATATTTGTCGTAACAGTTGCAAAATGTGAACATTTGTGCTAAAATACACTTGCTATTATGTTTGAACTCAAAAGTAAGTTTTCTCCTTGCGGAGACCAGCCGCAGGCAATACAAAAACTCGTAGAGGGCGTAAACGACGGTTTGCGCACTCAAGTTTTGCTTGGCGTGACGGGTAGCGGTAAGACCTTTACTATGGCAAACGTCATCAAGGAGTGCAACAGACCTGCATTGGTAATTGCGCACAACAAGACTTTGGCTGCGCAACTTTGCAATGAGTTCAGAGAGTTTTTCCCCAACAACAGAGTGGAGTATTTCGTATCATATTACGACTATTATCAGCCCGAAGCGTACATTCCGCGCACGGACACTTATATCGAAAAGGATTTGTCAATCAACGACGAGATAGACCGACTTCGCAATTCGGCGACGAGCGCGCTGTGCGAGAGCAGAGACGTCATAGTCGTGTCGTCGGTGTCATGTATTTACGGCTTGGGCGCGCCAATGGAGTATTTTGCTTTGGCGATATCCTTGAGAGAAGGAATGACGATAGACAGAGACGCATTGCTTGACAATCTCGTTGAGATACAGTACAAGCGAAGCGACATAGAATTTGTGCGCGCGACCTTTAGAGTACGCGGAGATATAGTAGAGATTTTCCCCGTCGAGAGCAACGACTATGCGATACGCGTGGAATTTTGGGGAGACGAGGTAGAAAAGATTTCACAATTCGACCCCGTGTCGGCAAAGACGGTATGTGGACTCAAGCACGTCAATATTTTCCCCGCGACGCATTACGTCGTCGAGAAGGAAAAACGCGACGCGTGCCTTGAGAAAATTCGAGAAGATATGGCAGAGCAAGTTGAGTTGTTCAGACAGCAAGGCAAACTTCTTGAGGCGCAGAGGCTCAAAGAAAGAGTGAGCTATGACCTTGAGATGATAAAGGAAATGGGATATTGCTCGGGTATTGAGAACTATTCGAGATACTTTGACGGCAGACAGCCGGGACAACCGCCTTATACGCTTTTGGACTTTTTCCCCAAGGATTTTTTGCTTTTCGTCGATGAAAGCCACATGACGCTTCCGCAAGTGCGGGCGATGTTCAACGGCGATTTGTCGCGTAAAGTCAACCTTGTGGATTACGGTTTCCGTCTTCCGTCGGCATACGACAACCGCCCTCTCAAATTTGACGAATTTGACGAAAGAGTGGGACAAATGATATGCGTATCGGCTACGCCCGCAAAGTATGAACTCGAGCAGGCGGGACAAGTCGTCGAACAACTCATAAGACCTACGGGACTTATTGACCCACAAGTGGAGATACACCCCATAGACGGACAGATTGACGACCTTATATCGCGTATCAACGATACCGTGGACAAAAAGGCAAGGGTACTCGTTACGACGCTCACCAAGAAGATGGCGGAAAGTCTGACGGCGTATCTCACGGAGCGACATATCAAAGTCAAGTATATGCACTCCGACATAGACACGCTTGAGAGAGTAGAGATAATCGCCGGACTTCGCAAGGGCGAATTTGACGTACTTGTTGGAATCAACCTTTTGAGAGAAGGTCTTGATATTCCCGAGGTGCAATTAGTGGCAATTCTCGACGCCGATAAAGAGGGCTTTTTGCGTAGCGAAACTTCGCTCATTCAGACGATAGGCAGAGCTGCAAGAAATGCCGAGGCAAAAGTCGTAATGTACGCCGACGTAATGACGGACAGTATGAAGAGGGCAATCGAAGAGACCAACCGCCGTAGAGAAATCCAAAGCGAGTACAACAAAGAGCACGGAATCACGCCGAAGACTATCGT
>CAMWSW010000127.1 GCA_947176975.1 uncultured Clostridia bacterium
TTTTTATTTTACTCTCACTAAAAAATATGGTAGTACTAATGCAAACCCACTTGTTAGCCTTTACTCCCATCCCCATATCCTATCTGCTTACTAAACAAAACCTCACGCCCATTAGGCGTGAGGTCTATTTATCCTTTTTTTGATTACTCTCAAATAATCTTTGCTTTTATATTTTCGACCTTTTCGATATCCTCAAGCAAAATCTTCTTGAGTTCTTTTTTAATCTCTTTATATTCCTTTTTTCTTACGACGTTATTATGTTGAGCGGGGTCTTTGGTATTGTCATAGAGCAAGTCTTCTTTATAAAGTTTGCTCGTACCTTTTTCAAGACCTAAAGAGAGCGGCTTTTTGACGCTATAGGTATACTTATCCGTGATTATTGCGCGCCCGAGTTGCGATTCGCTTATCTGTAAGAAAATATGGTCGCGTCCTTTGCCTTCTTCAAGCATTGGCAATATACTTTGGCTTTGATATTCTTCGGGTATTTGCGCGCCGGCGATATCTAATATCGTTGCGGTGAGGTCGAGGAGATTGACGAAACCGCCGAAGCGTTTGCCGATATACTTTTGCGTGGATTGCAACTTTGCAAGTCCGCCGCCCGTCATTACGAAAGGAAGATGCGTGCTTGCGTCGTGCGCGCTACGCTTGTATTCAAAGTTGCGCGTCTTGAAGTGACAGCCGTGGTCGGATGTGTATATGATAATCGTATCGTCCCAAATGCCTTTGTCTTTCACCTTTTGCACGAGGTCGGCGAAGTTCTTATCGAGACGCTTACAGCACGCAAGATAGTGCGCGTATTCCGCCTTGTAATTGCCCTTTAGTCCCACGAGGTCGTCGGGATAGGGCAGATTTTCGAATTGCTTGTCTTCGCCCTCTACGCATTGGAAGGTGTTGGCGGTGTTTTGGTGGTGAGGCTCAAGTTGGGATATCATAAGGAAGAAGGGCTTATCTTCGTCGTACTTGTCGATATAGTCGATTGCAAAGTCGTTGATGCAGTCGCTGCGTACGCCCTCGAACGTGACTTTGTTGTTGTCCTTGTCGTACATATATCCGCCGTGTATGTCTGAAGTGAATTCAAGACAGTCTGCAGACAGCCAATAATCGTTGTAGCCGCCGCGGAGTTCCTCGGGGATCGCCGACTTTTGCACATTGAACTTTGGTTTTGGTCCGTTAGTATCCGACGCCAAGTGCCATTTGCCTATATACGAAGTGTTGTAACCTTGGCGGTTGAGCGTCTTTGCAAGGGTATTGTCGTCGTCTTTGTCCATTGATATGCCGTTGATATAGCACTTGTTTTGCGTAGCGTATACGCCCGTCTGTATGCACGCTCTTGCAGGTCCGCATACGGGTTGGCAAGTGAAAGCATTGTCAAAGAAAATGCTGTCGTCCGTCATTGCGTCGATGTTGGGTGTGACGATCTCGTTGAGCGTGTCGTATCGCTGTTGGTCGCTGAAATAAAGAATAATATTCATAATATCCCCAATCAAAATTTTTATTTATTTATCTTATCATAATTTTGCCGTCAGCGCAATGGCTTTACGCTTTGAGCGCGACACAATTCGTCACTATGTTGACGACACATATTACCATTACGGCAATCTGCATTAAGTTGAAAGCTACGACGGTAAATTTGCTGGATATCTTTTTGCCGACAAAACTTCCAATCAGTCCGCCGAGTACGCCCGCGACGACCATATAGGGGAGCATTGACAGGTCGTAGCCCCCAAAGCCTCCGCTTGCCAGTATAGTAATTACTTTTGCAATCTGCGCAAAGAGTATCGTCACTATCGACGCAAACGTCGCTTCCTTTATTTCCATTGCAAAAAGCAGCATTAGTATAGCCACGTTCATCGGTCCTCCGCCTATTCCCAAGAATGACGATATTATGCCGAGTAGCAAACCTACCAATATATAAAACGCGATATTTTTCAAATGCAACGGTTTGATTTTGTCTTTAAAAAGCATATAGAAGAATATGCAGACAATCAAAAAGAGCAGTATGGAATTTTGAATTATTTTTATAGTCTGTCCGTTTGCCGCGCCTTTGGTCAACAGCTCGAAGATATACTGTCCAAGCACTCCGCCGCCTGCGGAAGATATGCCGAGGGCAATGAGTTTGACTATGGAAGTATTGCGCTTTTTGCCTACTTGCCTTGCAAAGGTTGTCATCGACATTGCAAGCACGGTGATGGACGACAGCGCGCCGATAGATGGGCTGTCAAAGTGTCCCATCAAGTCGAGTACGGGTTTGATGACAACTCCGCCGCCCATACCCGTTATCGCGCCCGCAAAGGTGCATATCAAAGCAATAAAGAAATATAATAAGGCTATCACTGTTTTCTCCGTAGTCTAATATTATAATATCAACGTTACGTCGTGTTTGTCAATTTATATACGCTTTACTCGGCAATTAGTTTGCTGTATAATATAAATACCCGATAAAATCGGGTTGAGGTGTATATGAGTTTTTTTGAAGAAGTATACGACGTCGTCAAGGCGATACCAAAGGGCAAAGTCGCCACTTACGGACAGATCGCGCGCTTGCTAAACGCGCCACATTCGTCAAGAGCGGTGGGCTACGCGCTGCACGTCAATCCCCAGCCTGGCGTAATTCCTTGCCATAGAGTCGTCAATAGATTCGGCGGATTGGCTCCAGCGTTTGCTTTTGGCGGAAGAGAAGTACAGGCGGAATTGCTTGCCAAAGAGGGCGTGAAGTGCGACGACAATTTCACTGTTGACCTTGCCAAATACCAATGGGACGAGAAATAATGAAAAGACGGATAGAATACGTTGCGCCGTTCGACGGCAGAATTGAAGATATATTGAAATTCAATGGCGTATCGTCGTCGGTATGCGTATCGTTGAGGAAGTCGCTCGGATTGGTATGTAAGATTGTCGACGGCAGGGAGATACCATTAAGATTAGTCGATATACTGTCGCAAGGCGAAGTCTTTTGCATATATCTCGTCGACGAGGACGTCAAGTCTATACCCAAGTCGGATATACCCGTCAATATCGTATACGAGGACGAGGATATTGCCGTCATTGACAAGCAAGCGGGCTTGGCTGTAATTCCTGTCAGAGGACATTACGGCAGGTGCCTTGCCAACGCTTTGGCAAACATGTGGGGAGATTTTGTATACCGTCCCGTCAACAGACTCGATAGAGACACCTCGGGACTTATGATAGTTGCAAAAAATCAGCTTGCGCACGGAGTGTTGTCTGCGGAACATATTTACAGGGAGTACGTCGCGCTCTGCAGCGGTGTTTTCGCTGGAGAAAAGAGCGGAGAAATCAACCTGCCTATCAAGCGTTGCGGAGAGAGTATGCGCCGTGAAGTCAACGCGGACGGAGAGAGCGCAATCACGCATTACGAGATACTCAATCAGTACGCAGATTATTTTTCCGCAAAGTTCGTACTTAAGACGGGCAGAACGCATCAGATAAGGGTGCACGCTTCGCATATGGGCTATCCGCTATGTTGCGATAAGCTTTACAATCCCAATCCGCAAAACGTTATTTGTCCAAGCGGCAAGACATTGGACAGACAGGCTTTGCACTCTTGCAAATTGCAGTTTGCGCATCCCATAAGCAAAGAGATTATGACCTTTGAATCGCATGCGGAATTTTTGCAATACAGTTTATCGTTTGACATTTAATAACGCGTATTATATAATTAAATCATAGATTTATTGTGCAAGTAAATTTGCGCAATTTAAGGAGTAGTTTATGAATATTTTCCAAAAATGTTGGTACAGAACTTATCAAAAGACGATATACATCGTTTCACCCTTTTTGAAATGGCGTCAGCCTCAAATTCTCAATTTGGAGAACGGCATTGCGGACTTGCCAAAGTTCTTTAAGGACAAAGGCTTTGAGAGCGTTTTGCTCGTCACCGACCCGATGCTTATGAAGCTTGGTATGCCTCAACCTATTATTGACAAGAGCGCGGAAGTGGGCTTGCACTGCGCGGTATTCAGCGAGGTTTGCCCCAATCCTACGATTGACGTAGTTGAGCAAGCTTTGCAGATGTATAAGGACGAGAAGTGCCAAGGTATTATTGCTCTCGGCGGCGGTTCTTCCATGGACTGCGCAAAGGCTGTGGGCGCAAGAGTGGCTAGACCCAAAAAGCAAATCCCGCAAATGAAGGGAATACTCAAAGTAGGCAAAAAGCTCCCTACGCTCGTTGCAATACCTACGACGGCAGGTACGGGAAGCGAGACGACTTTGGCGGCGGTAATCACCAATTCGCAGACGCACGAGAAGTACGCAATCAACGATCCCGCGCTCATTCCCGAGTACGCATTGCTTGACGCGACGTTGCCAACGGGACTTC
>CAMWSW010000128.1 GCA_947176975.1 uncultured Clostridia bacterium
CTTATGGACAGCGCCGCGCCGCCTCTGGTATCGCCGTCGAGTTTGGTCAATACAACGCCAGTGACGTCCATTACTTCGTTGAACTTAGACGCTACGTTGACTGCGTCTTGACCCGTCATGGAGTCTACTACGAGAAGAATCTCGTGCGGATTAAAGGTCTTTTTGAGTCCGCTGATTTCGTCCATCAACTCTTCGTCGATATGCAATCTGCCCGCCGTATCTACGATAAGCACGTCATTGTTGTCATGTTCTGCTTGCTTAAGAGCCTCTTTGACAATCTTTTGAGGATTGATTTGTCCTTTCTCAAATACGGGCACGTTGGCATTCTTGCCCACTATCTGCAACTGCTTTATTGCCGCAGGTCTATAGATATCGCACGCTACGAGCAAAGGATTCTTGCCTTGCTTGCGGAGCATTACGGCAAGTTTTCCGCACATCGTCGTCTTACCGCTACCCTGCAGACCGCACATAAGAATAATTGTAGGCGGTTTGTCCGCAATGTTTATCTTGCTGTGATTGGTACCCATTATCGCAATGAGTTCTTCATTGACGACCTTGATTACCTGTTGGGTAGGATTGAGACCTTTGAGTATATCGTCGCCGACAGCCTTTTCGCTGACGTTGTTGATGAATTGCTTGACTACCGAAAGATTGACGTCCGCCTCCAAAAGAGCAATACGCACTTCTCTCATTGCTTGCTTTACCTCAAGCTCGGTAAGCTTGCCTTTGTCCTTCATTTTGGAAAATATATGCGACAGTCTTTCGCTAAGTCCGCTGAACGCTCCCATTTTTCCTCCTTTTGGCATCTCAATCTTTGAGAATATCTATTGCCTTTTTTAATTTCTCTTGTCCTTTTTCGCCGCAATCATTTACTGCGTCCTGCAATAATTCTACCACACTTTGCGACTTCTTGACAAGACCCAACTTTTCTTCATACCCAATAAGTTGCTTTTCAGCTCTTTTCAAAGCGTCTCTCACGCCTTGCGGAGATATGCCGTGTTCTTCGGCAAGCTCACTCAAAGACATATCGAGATTGTAATATCCGTCGACTATTCTTCTTTGATACTCCGTCAATAAATTGCCGTAATAGTCATTGTATATACTGATAAATAGTCTGTCTTTCTTCTCCATAGCTGTAAAGCACTTTCACTTTATAAAGGGTTTTGCCTTTATATCTTAACACCTATATTATGTACTGTCAAGAATTATTTAAACTTTTTATAATAATTTAATATCAATATTGTTAAATTTGCGAATCAAGAAATTGAACAATGTTCAATTAGTATTAAAGGCGCGTATAAAACTTTACAGATTGATGCATATAAAACGCAAACAAAAACAAATCCCCACAATTGAACAATGTTCAATTGTGGGGATTTTTACTGATATGTGTCGATTATTTTAGTTAAAAGACAGTCGAAATTAAATTGGCTCTAGAACAACTCATCAATAAAAAACTTAGCGTCGAACTCAAGGAGATCGTCAATCCCCTCTCCTACGCCTATAAAGCATACCGGCAATTCTTTCTCGACTGATATTGCAAAGACGACTCCGCCTTTTGCCGTTCCGTCGAGTTTGTTGAGGATTATGCCGTCCATATCTATTATCTCGTCAAATGCCTCGACTTGCGACAACGCGTTTTGACCCGTGGTGGCATCGATTACGATATAAGTACGGTAATCTGCCTCGGGATATTCTCTCTCGACGACTTTGTTTATCTTGCCAAGCTCATTCATAAGATTTTTCTTATTCTGAAGTCTGCCTGCGGTGTCTATCAAGACTACGTCAGTACCCTTCGCCTTAGCCGACTTGATTGCGTCAAATACTACTGCGGCAGGATCGCTCCCCTCGTCGTGCTTGATTATACGTACTTTGGCTCTCTCCGCCCAAACTTCGAGTTGTTCGCCTGCGGCGGCTCTGAAAGTATCTGCGGCAGCCAAAACTACGCTTTTGCCGAGATTTCGGAAGTATTTTGCAAGTTTTCCAAGCGCAGTGGTCTTACCTACGCCGTTGACTCCTGCGACTAAAATCACGAGCGGATAGGAATATTCTTCGATATCGTAGTTGATTGCGTCAACCATTATGCTCTTGAGCAAATCTTTGGCATCGTCCGTCTTCTTGATCTTTTTCTTAAAACAAGCGTCTTTGAACTCTTCGATTATTTGTTCTGTCGCCTCAACACCCAAGTCGGAAGATATAAGAGTGCTTTCCAACTCCTCGTAAAACTCGTCGTTGAGTTCTCTTCCCGAAAAAAGTTGATATATCTTTTTTGAAAACGCTTCTTTTGTACGCTTTAAACCTTTTATAAGTTTATCAAAAAATCCCATTGGTCGCTCCTTTTTTAATTATACAGATTGAGATTTCTCCACTACGATCGAAATTATGCGTAATTTTAAAATAGGTTTCTTTATTCAGAGACCCATTCGACTACGCGCTTACGCTCCGCTCAGGGTGACAGTAAAAGTATTACGCGAGTGCGGAGATTAGTCGTATTTTTGCACGTGCTAGGGCGAAATGAAGTCGTCAAGTGTACTTGCCGTACACGTCGACTTCTTGAGTCCCGACGTTAGGGTGAAAAGACGGCTGATATACGCAGTCGGTTACTAAATATGACACAATCCTCTACTATGCATTCGGCTCTGCTTGCTTAACTGCATCGGCAAGGTTGACGGCAACAACTTTGGATACGCCTTTTTCCTGCATGGTGACACCGTAGAGTCTGTCGGCAAGTTCCATCGTAGGCTTACGGTGAGTGATGACGATAAATTGCGTGTCATTACTGAATCTCTTGAGGTATTGCGCAAATACGCCTACGTTGGCGTCGTCAAGCGCAGCCTCAATCTCGTCGAGGATACAGAAAGGCATTGCCTTGAGTCTCAATATTGCAAAAAGAATTGCCATTGCCGTAAGCGCCGTCTCACCACCGCTCAAAAGCGTGATTGACTGCAATTTCTTGCCCGGCGGTTCTGCCATTATTTCGATGCCCGCGTCGAGTTCCGATTGACCTTCTTCTGGCGGTAAGATGACGAGCTTGCCACTGCCGCCGCCGAAGAGTTCTTTGAAGATGACTTCAAAGTTCTTGCTAATCTTGGCAAATTCTGTATTGAATTGATCGAGGATCTGCTTTGACAACTGCGCAATAATCTTCGTCAAGTCGTTATACGTACTCTCAAGGTCGGTGATTTGAGATACGTACGTTTGGTACGTCTCGTCGACGGACTTGAAGTCCTCAATAGACTCTAAGTTGACGCTTCCCAAATCTTTTTTTGCCTTGGCAAGCTGACGAATTTCCTGTCTGCAAGCGTTTATATCAAATTCTTCAAAACGCAACGGCAACGCCGATTCATAGTCGAGATTATATTCTTCTCTCATCTTGGCTTGCATTGCATTCATAGACTCTTCAATTCTGGATAAATCGTTTTCGCACTTGATCTTATGCTCATTGATAGACATAAGAGCTTTGTTAGCTTCGTCTTTCTTGCTGATAAGCTCGTTGATAAATTCGTTGAGTTTGACTTTGTATGCGTCAGCCTCTTCGATTTGAACGTTGATTTCATCGAGTTGTTTTTGATACTTCTCGGGAAGTTCAACTGTCTTATTGTTAGTCAAATCAGCTATTATATTTTGCAAATTCGCAAGGTTCTCGCGTTGAGAAATTCTCTCTTGAGTGAGCACTTCAATTTCATTCTTTAGTCTTGCGATATTCTCTTGGTCGTTGTCGATAGTAGTCTGCAAAGTTCCGCAACGCACTCTCAATTGAGCAAGCTTTTCGCTGAGCTCGTCTCTCAAACGATTCTTTTCGTCGTATTCTTCTCTCGTCTTTGACGCAAGCGAATCGACGCTCACCTTGCCTTCGCTGAAATCCTTGCCCTTTGCGCCGAGTATCTGCAATGCGTTGTCGATGCTCGTCAATCTATCCTCGAATTCTTTCTTGGACGTCATTCTTTCATTCAAAGCCGTCAAATTGCTTTGTATATTGGTCTCTACTTTGTCGAGTTTTCCATTTTCCGTCGCAACAAGAACTTGAGCGTTCTTAATATCCTCGGTATATCCCTCCAACTGTTCTTCATAATCGGCAAGGTCGTCGTCAGCCGAGGAAAGCTTTTTCTCAAGTTTTGTTCTCTCGTCAAGGAGCTTTTGCAACAATTTTTCATTGTCTTCAATAATACGCTCATAAGACAAAGCCTTGGTCGTCGTTCCTCTTCTCGAACCGCCGGTGATTGCGCCCGTCGTGCTGAGCAAGTCGCCTTGAAGCGTGACTATCTTGACGGAATATCTGTACTTTCTTGCTATTGCCGTAGCGT
>CAMWSW010000129.1 GCA_947176975.1 uncultured Clostridia bacterium
GTATACGCAAGAAAGGTATGGCCAATCGCCTCCATTGTGATAATAATAAGGAAGCGACGATTTTAGGACGATATCCTCGGTATTCTTATAGAACGGATAAACGCTAAGCGTACCGAAATCTCCCGCGCCTTGCTCTTTGTTGTTTTTGCTCTCAAGAAGCTCTTGCATATTCTTGAGCATCCTGTCTGCCCGATCTTCGCTCGTCAATCCGTAAAGCACCATAACCACGGTGTCGATCGAGAGGTTGTCCTCCGTGAATTTATCGCTCTTGTAGTTGACAAACCAGCCCTTTTCTTCATCCCAAAGCAAGTCGTTGATAGCCTTGACGACCTTGTCGTATTTGTCCAAATAGTCTTTTGCCTTGACATCGTCGCCGTAGCATACTTTGTATATCTCGCTCATTGCAAAGAGCGCTCTTGCATACAAAGCCTCGTCGTAAGTGACGTAAGTCGATCTGAATACGTTGTCGCACCAATCGCGGCGGTTGTACTCTCCGCCCTTGACCAAAAGACCCGTAGTGTCAGTCTCTTTCATCAATCTCTTAAGCACGAGATTTGCGCTGTCGATTACCTTGCCAGCCTTGACCTTTTCTTCAAGTATGGAGAAATCCTTGGTATGTACCAAATAATCATAAAGCATCAACACGAAGAATGACGGCGAATCGTAATGGTCGCCCCAATAATTCTTGAAGTTGAATTTGACTGCCGACGGACATTCGCCCTTCTTGCTTATGCCGTTTGCCAACGTGATGATCTCGTTGCGCACAAGCTTGGGTTGAACGGGCAATACGCTGAGCACCGTCCAATAAGCGTCTCTATAATACGTTCTTGCAGGAAATTGATAAACTATGCCCGCCAAAAATCCTTTGAACTTTCCGAGTTCTTTATAATTTGACAGCGACGCGTTGAGGAGCGACTTGTAATAAGCCTGCATGAAGTTGCCCTCAAGAGGTTTTGGACAATTCAATTCGAGAGCGTAAGAATCGCAATTTGCCAAAGCATTGTCGAAATTCTTGAGCGCTGTCTTGACGTTGCAATTGGTGAAATCGCTTCTCGTGCCTGCGCTGATGACGTATCTGAAAGTCTTCGTCTCTCCCGCTTTGACATCTCCGCCGTATGAGAACTGATTGTAAAATCCTCTCTCGCTCTCCAATCCCACAGCCTTACCGCTCAAGGCAATATCCATATAGAAATCGCCCATGACTTCGCCTTTGATATAAGTCATACCGTCGGATTCTTCGACGCCCTTTTTGTTCTTCTTCAAAAGTCCGCCTATAATCTTGGATATGTTGCCCGCGCTAAGTCTGTTGGCAAGAAGCTGTTGAACGTAAGAACCGAAGTCAATGCCGAAGTTGGTGACGTTCTTAAAAGTCAAATCCTGCTTTGCTGTGACTTTGTTTTCTACGTATATGCAGTTGTGAACTCTGTCGAGGAACTGCGTGATGACGATATCCGCTCCCTTTTCGCTAAAAGTCGTGATCTGCTTTTTGCCAAGCATCCTCACCTCTTTGTCGCACATATATTCAAGGGGCTTGCCGTCAATAGTGTACAGCGAATAAAAAGCCGAAAATACCGAATACTTGTTCATTACGGCGTACTTGGAAATACCGCCCCTGCCATCAAATTGCGCGGTGATAAGGTTGTTTGCCACGTCGTAACATACTTTTTTGTGAAACTGCTCGGTGACGACTATCTCACCGATTGCAGAATAATTCAATGCCATAATTTTCCCTCTTTCCCTATGTTGTTATCGTATTAGACCCGTTCGACTGCGCTACGCTTCGCTCAGGGTGACGCATTGGACGCGTGAGCGCACTTCAAACGAGTCATTCTGAGCGTAGCCGAAGAATCTTCTTTTATATACCTTACTTAACGCTATTTGTTTTTTCTTCTTCGATTCTCTTTTGCAACTCTTCGTAATAGGTCTCCTCAAATCCTTCTTCCTGCGGACTTACAGTTCTGCCAAGCCAAGCCGAAAGGTGAATTGCATTGGAGAAAGTCAAACCGTTGAGACCTTCTTCGTAGTTGCCAATGAGCTTAGTCTCTTTGCCAAGCATCACGTTGGAGAAATTGCGAATTACGTTGATATGCTGTCCTTTATCTATAAGAGCGCCTTTCAATACCTCGTGCGGCAAGAACTTAACAGTCTTCGTCTTGCTCTTAGGCTTGCCCATGAATACAGTGTTGGTCTTTGAAAATTCCGGCTCCAAAGTCTCGAGTTTTGTAAACTCAAGTTTCATATTGAGGTCGTTGCTGCCCGAGATTACCATCTTTCCGCCGTCGCCCGAAATCTCCAATCTGTTGGTGCCGGGAGCTTCGTGAGTTGAGGTGATGAATACGCCCGTTGCGCCGTTCTCAAAAGTACAGGTAGCCGTGACGTCGTTCTCTACGTTGATTTGTCTGCCGACGGTTCTTGCAATTGCGTTGACGCTCGTAATCTTACTTCCCGCAAGCCAAGTAAACAAGTCGAGTTGGTGCGGATCTTGATTGATAAGTACGCCGCCGCCTTCGCCTGCCCAAGTGCCTCTCCAACCGCCTTGAGAATAATACGCTTGAGGTCTGTACCAATTGGTGATTATCCAAACGATTCTCTTGATGTTGCCGAGTTCGCCGGCGTCAATCATAGCCTTTGCAGCCTTGTATATCTTGCTTGTCCTTTGATTGTACAAAAGTCCGAATTTGAGCTCAGGCTTGTTCTCTTTTGCATACTCCGCAACTTCTCTTACCGCCTTGGTATATACGCCTGCCGGCTTGTCGCTGAGCACGTTGAGGTTCTTGTCCAAAGCTGCCTTTGCAATTACGGGGTGCGCATAGTGCGGAGTGTCAATGACGACTACGTCGACGAGTCCGCTGTCAAGCAAGTCTTCGTATTTGTCAAATACCTTGACTTTGTCGCCGAATTTGCTAATTGCCCAAGCGCGTCTGTCCTCTGCGATATCGCATACCGCCGTCAAAACGCCGTTCTTGTCCATACCTGCAAAGAGCTGATTTGCATATCTGCTACCTTGCTTACCTATACCTATAATACCATATCTTACCTTTGCTGTCTTTGCCATAACTTTAAGCCTCCTTTTCTGCCTTTTCTATCAATTCTTTGAGTCCGTAATATTGCCAATCCATCATCTGACGTCTTGATACCTTTTGGGTATGTCCCATACCCTTTGCATTGTCAATGTCGTGGAATATCTTACGCCACTTGTTGATATGCTCGAAGGTAATACCGAAGAACAACCAACCTATTCTGTGGAAGAGCGCCTTATTGTCGGCATACTTGCCCGTATGCGGTTCAAGCGTCATAAATCCATCGTAGCCTCTTGCCACGAGATCCTTTATCATATTCTCATAGTCGCCTATACCCATACCTACCGGCACTTCGACTTTCTCCTTTGAGCAGTCTTTGATATGATAATATACCGTCACGTCTTTGAGCTGTTGATATGCGCTTGGTACGTCTACTCCGCATTGAACGTAGTTGGACGCGTCAAAGCAAAGTTGGAATTGAGGATCGTTTATCTCATTGTAAAGTCTCAAAACTCTCTCGGGAGTGTCCGCCCAAATTCTCTTCTCATTCTCGTGGAGAAGAATTACACCGCTGCCTTTGACGATATCCAAAAATCCTCTTATCTTCTTGACGACGATTGGGAAATCCTTTTCGTAATCTCCGCTCAATCCTCTGAATGAAAACATACGGATATACTTGCAATCCATAAGCTGACATATCTTGACGAGTTCCTCGAGTTTTTTGCATTGCGACGCATATTTCTCTTCGTCGTTCAAAGGCATCTTGCCTATCGGCGAACCTATCGACGAGAATTTGACGCCGTACTCGTCGAGCATTGGCTTGACGTCTCTTTGGAATTCTTCAAGAGTGTAATCGGCAATGTTCTTACCGTTGATTTTTCTCGGACAGAGATAACTCTCTCCATACTCCTTAATAGTGTCTAATTGCGTCTTTAAATCCGAGCTTACTTCGTCGTAAAAGCCTGAAATTTTGATGTTTGACATAATTCTTTCCTCCACTTGATATATTGTGTTGACGCTAGTGCGTAATTATTTTTTTGTTTTTTCTTCTTCAATCTTTTGAGCAAGCAACTGCGCGTATTGCTCCTTATCCAAAGGCAAGTTTACTTCTTTGCCAAGCCATGACGATTGATTGATTGCGTTGATGAGTTCAAGCCCTCTCAATCCCTCTTCCGCTTTGGCAATTAAATCCTCTTTGTTACCGCTCTCGAGAGCTTTGACGAAATTGGAAATTATCCTCGCCTGCTGTCCGTATATACCGTCGTATATCATTCTCGAT
>CAMWSW010000130.1 GCA_947176975.1 uncultured Clostridia bacterium
TAAAAATCAGTTGCTATTTAATATCTCTTTATATATAATAGAGTTGAATAAAAATCCGGAAGGTACGTTATGAAAGAAATTAAATCATACGAATTGAGAGAAAAATATTTGAAATTCTTTGAGGAGAAGGGACACAAGGTTATTCCGTCGGCGTCGCTTATCCCCGAGAACGATCCGTCGGTACTTTTTACGACGGCAGGTATGCACCCGCTCGTGCCTTATCTTTTGGGACAAAAGCATCCCGGCGGCAAGAGACTTTGCGACGTGCAAAAGTGTGTGCGTACGGGAGATATTGACGAAGTGGGCGACGCAACGCACTGCACCTTCTTTGAGATGCTGGGCAACTGGTCGCTTGGAGATTATTTCAGAAAAGAGTCCATCAACTTTTCATTCGAGTTTTTGACGAAAGTATTGGAGATACCCGTCGAGAAGATCGCAGTCACGGTATTTGCAGGCGACGAGGACTGTCCGCGCGACGAAGAGGCGGCAGACACTTGGGCGGGACTTGGCATACCGAGAGACAGAATATTCTATTTGCCAAAGGCAAACAACTGGTGGTACGCAGGAGCTACGGGTCCTTGCGGAAGCGATACGGAAATATTTATCGACACGGGCAAACCTGCTTGCTCGGAACATTGTGACCCAAGTTGCGATTGCGGAAAGTGGGTGGAGATTTGGAACAACGTATTTATGGAATTCAACCGCAACGCAGAAGGCAAATTCGAGAAGTTGTCTCAACGCAACGTCGACACGGGCATGGGCTTGGAGCGTACCATATGTATGCTCAACGGTTTCAAGTCGGTGTATGAGACGGATTTGTTTGCGGGCGCTATCGCAAAGATCGAAGGGCTTGCGGGCAAGAAGTACGGCGAAGACGAGACCGATACGAGAGCGATGCGTATAATCGCAGACCATATTCGTACGGCGACATTCTTGCTTGGCGACGAGAGAGGTATCGTACCATCCAACGTCGATCAAGGCTACGTATTGCGCAGACTTATCCGCAGAAGCGTGAGATTTGCCCGTCAATTGGGCATTGAGCCGCAGGAATTGGTAAGCGTCGCAAAACTCTACGTCGAGCAATATAAGGACGTATACGAAGAATTAAAGGTCAACAGCCAAAAGATATACGAAGAGCTTGAAAAGGAAATCGACAAGTTCTCCAAGACGTTGGAAGACGGCATCAAACAGCTTGACAAGGTATTGCAATTCGTCAAGGGCGATACGCTCAACGGAAAGACGGCTTTCAGACTTTACGATACTTACGGTTTCCCAATCGAGATGACTGTGGAGATTTGCAAAGAGAAAGGCTTTGGCGTGGACATTGAGGGTTATAAGGCGGCTCAAGAAGAGCATATCAAGAAGTCGCAACAAGGCGCAGAGCAAAAGTTCAAGGGCGGACTTGCTGACAGCAGTGAGATGACGACTTTCTTGCATACGGCTACGCACTTGTTGCTTGCTTGCCTCAAAAAGGTGCTTGGCGACGAAGGTATTCAGCAAAAGGGTAGTAATATCACTCCCGAGAGATTGAGATTCGATTTCAACTTCCCGCGTCCGTTGACGGCGGAAGAAAAGCAAGCTGTCGAAGATAAAGTCAACGAGGCAATTGCAAGAGATATACCCGTCGTGTGCATGGAGATGCCTATCGAAGAGGCAAGAGCAAAGAACGCTGTCGGCGTATTCGGTTCGCGCTACGGTGAAATCGTCAAGGTATATCAAATCGGCGACGTAGACTTGCAGATTTGCGGCGGACCGCACGCCGAGCATACGGGACAGCTTGGTCACTTCACGATTGAAAAAGAGCAGTCTTCTTCGGCGGGAATTCGCAGAATAAGAGCGACGATACAACCGAAACAGTAATTACCAAGTTATTTAAAGCCCGTCGATAATAGACGGGCTTTTTTTATCCAAAGAAAGAATCTTACAAAATAAGTTGCAATGTTGCAAGACTTTTCATAATTCGCTGTCGCGTATGCGTTATCGTGTTGATATGAAAGTCAACACGGCATTGAAATACGTCAGAAGTTACGTTTTGGTTGCGCTGCTTATGGTATTGTGCCAAAGAGCGCAAATCGTGGGCGACTATAGGGGCTACGCATTGCCTCTTTTGGTCGCTTTGTTTTATTGCAGATTCAGCGTGGGAGTCATTTGTCCGTGCTATCTTGCGATATGTCTTATATTCGACCACTCTTTGTTTGGAATATTCTATGCCGTTGCGCCCGTGATAATACTGTCGCTTGCGAAGTATTTGCACTATCTCTTCGCCAAGCCCATGCGCCTTAAGGCTCTTATATGCTACAGCGTGCTATGCGTACTGCCGTTGGCGGTGCTTGATTTCAAGGTGACGGCTACGCTTGACTTTATTGTATACCTCGTGTCGCAAATCGTCGTGTCTTTGCTTTTCTGCGTGATATGTTACGCCGTGTGTGTGCGCGGAATAGGAAGACGGTTGAGTATCGACGAGAGAGTGGGGGGATTTGTCTTTTTGGCGGTCGTGGCAAGCGGTACGTATTCTCTGGATATTTTCGGTTTTAATATCTACTATCTTGCGTTGGGACTTGCCGTGCCGTATCTATTTCGCAACTTTTCATTTTCGCAAGGCGCGGTAATAGCAGGCGCAATTTCGCTAGGCGGTTGCCTTTCTGGTGTCAATCTCGCTTTTGCGGGCGCGGTGATGCTGATATTTTTTTCGGCGTACGTCTTCGTCGTCAACAAGTGGGTGGCTTCGCTGGCGGCTGTGATGATGCATATTATATGCGGCGTATATTTCAACGCTTTCAAGGGGGTGTATTGGCTCAACCTTATCGGCTTCGTTGTCGGTGTGCTCGTTACGACAGCGCTTTCCGACAAGGTTATGGCAAAACTGCCGTCATTTAGATTTGGAGACGGAAGAAGAAGCGCAAGGGAACTCGTCAACAGAACTAGGCGCGATTTGGCAAGCCGTCTGTCCACGGTGTCGGGCGTATTCGGCGAAATGTCGCAGGTGTACGCGCAAAACGTAGTGCGCTACGCTCCGCCGATGCAAGCCGCTCCTGCGCTTGCCGAAGAAATCATGCTCAAGACGTGCGGGAATTGTATCAACAGAGAGTACTGTCAAGGAATGATGGGTATGGAGCTTTCGCAGGCTCTCGAAGGCGTGGTGCGCACGGTGCTTACCTCGGGCAAAGTCACGATGGAGGATTTGCCCACCGTCATATCTTCAAAGTGTATTCAGCTTCCCAATATGCTTGCCACTTGCAATCAGACGGCGCAGTCGTATGACGTGAGATATAATTCGGGAAGAGAATTGGAAGTGGATCAAAATCTCATATCGTCTCAACTTATGGGCGTATGCGAATTTTTGTCTGAACTGGGAGAGGAAGTCAAAAGCGCGGTAAATATCGACGACAGACTCGACGAGAGAATCGTCGAAGAATTGGGGTATAACAATATCGTGTGCAGCGACGTAATGTCAATCGTCAAGAACGGCAAACATACCATTTCGCTTATCGTCAGAGAAGGAGATAGGGAAAAGAAAGCTTTGTTGCAAGTGCTGTCAAAGCTCACCAACACGCCAATGCAACTCAAGGAAGAGAAAAAGGCTATAGACGGCAGATACTGTATGACCTTCGTCAACGTGCCTAAATACAACGTATCTTACGCTACGGCATCTTGCACGAAGCCCGATTCGCCTGCGTCGGGAGATACTTATACCGTGACGAAAATTAGGCACGACAAGGTGCTTGTCGCTCTTTGCGACGGAATGGGCACGGGAGAGGAAGCAAGAGAGGGAAGCCAAAGGGCGCTCAATATGGTCAGCTCTTATTATAAGGCGGGATTTGACAACGTCAATTCTTTGAAACTCGTCAACAGATTGCTTTCAGTGATTTCCAAGGACAACTTCAATGCGTTGGATATGTGCGTCGTCGATTTGGAACTCGGCACTGCCGACTTTATCAAGCAGGGAGGCGTGCAAAGCGTAATCAAGAGATTGGACAGCGTGCAGATAATCGACAGCAAGGCGCTTCCGCTCGGCATTGTGGAAGAGGCGTCTCCGCAAGTAAATCGTCAACTTCTTTCAGTTGGCGAAATGGTCGTGATGTTCAGCGACGGGATAATGGATACGCTCACTTTGAGCGGTATAAAACATATCGTAAATACGCTCGCTACTCTCAATCCGCAGCAGATTTGCGATGAGATAATCAATCAAGCAAAGGCTATGGGATTGAAGGACGATTCAAGCGTGGTGGTGTTTAGGTTGTGTACGCA
>CAMWSW010000131.1 GCA_947176975.1 uncultured Clostridia bacterium
ATCTGATACTGCTTGGGAGCCCAAGAATCAGAAACTAGAGACCTAAGTGAAACCAAATACTACTGGTCTAAAAAAAAAAAAAAAAATTAAAAAAAAAATAAAACCTTATTATATAGTGATAAAATCTTAAGAAAATAAATATAATTACCAAGGAGAACAAAATGAAAAAGGTTTTAACAAGTGTAATAGTAATAGTACTTTTACTTTCGGTTGTTTGTTGTTGCGTAGCTTGCAGCAAGAAAGCACCGCTCGATGAAGTAATCGATTGCGCAAAGACGTTGAAAGATATGGTCAACGACGAGACTTTTGAGATATCCGGAAAATGCGGATACCAAAAGTATTTTGAATTTGAGGGCACAACGTACTTTAATATCTACGTTGCAATTCAATACAAAGTGACGGACGCTTCGGGAAAAGACGTATATGAAGTTGCATATTTTGCAAATGGTAAGTACATTGGATTGGAAAGCAATTATGAAGACGGTACTTATGAGACGTGGTCTGATTCAAGGCAAGAGCTCTTTTTGGATTCTTCGTTGATTTATATGGACGGTGTTTATACCGAAGTATTCACAAAAGAAGAGATTAACGCTGCTCTCGGCATTGGCACTGCATCAGGCGAAGCTGAAAGCGGAACTGCTGAGTAATTAAAACGAGTAGACAAGAGTATCATAAGAGCGTAGAATTTTGAAAATTCCACGCTCTTTTTATTAAACATTATTTTATCGTGGCATTGCTTGCATTTTTATTTTTTTAAGTAGTATAATGGTATAGGTAAAATTAAGCTTTTTTACGTGATTTTTTAAAAGTTTGAAAAATCCAAAGGAACGGATGAAAAAAACAAATATTTCAAAAACGACTACATATCACTACGTCAAGTTTGCTTGGCGCTTGCTTTTGTTTTTGTCTGTTCTTATAATCTACGTAATCAACAAAGTCAAGTATTCGGATATCGACCCGCTACTTCAAGAACTTGAATCCAACGTTTACATAGCTGTAATATGCGGTATAATATGGGGCATTTTCATCATAGAAATGTTGTTTAGATTTTTCCCGTCAAAAATCGAGAGTATGGGGTGTCAAAAGCAGTTCAAGCGCAATTACGTACCCGCAGAGCAAGAGACGAAGCCCAACAAGCAACCTGCATGGCGCACCTTTGTTGCCTTTGCGTCTTGGATAGCGCTCAACGCAATTTTCGTAATTTTGTACTTCACAAAAGTAATCGACGGTGGGGTAATGATAATTCTCAGTTTGTTTTATTCGGTGTGCGATATGATTTGCATTCTATTTTTCTGTCCATTCCAAACGTGGATGATGAAAAATCGTTGTTGCGTATCTTGCCGAATATATAATTGGGACTATGCAATGATGTTTACGCCTGTCGTATTTATTAAGAATCCTTTTACGATGTCGTTGTTTGCAGTGGCGTTTTTGCTCTTGCTTGAATGGGAAATACTGTATCGAAAGTTTCCCGAGCGTTTTTGCATAAATACCAACAAAACTTTGTCTTGCGCCAATTGCAAAGAAAAGCTTTGCAAACACAAAAAGCAATTGAGAAGATTTATCAAAAAAATTGCCGAAATAGAAAAACGAAAAAATGCCGATAAGCGTTAAATTTATTTGACAAAAAATTTTGAATTCGTTAAAATAATTGACGTTGAACAGCTTATTTATTTACTGTTCTTCGCAGGTTTCACGCGTTCTTTACTCCGACAAAGACGAAGTTCTTATCGGAGGTTTTTTATTTATGGACGAACAAGCCCAAAACAACTTTTTAGGCACTGAAAAAGTAGGCAAACTCATGAAAATGTTTGCCATTCCTTGCGTATTGAGTTTGATTATTCAATCGCTTTACAACTTGGTTGACCAGATTTATATCGGTCACTGCGACACGTTGGGCGCGGCGGGAAACGCTGCTACGGGTATCGTATATCCGCTTACAATTATTGCGCTTGGCATAGGTCTTTGGATAGGCGACGGTTGCGCCGCTTGTATGAGCCTCAATCAAGGGCAGGGCAATACCAAGGGTACGGCAAGAAGCGTTGGAACGGCGTTGTTTTACGGCGTTGCCGCAAGCGTGGTATTGATGATAATATGTCTTTGCTTAAAAGACAAAATTTTGATAGCAATAGGCGCGCAAAACGATGCCGAACACGGCGTTTTCATTTTGGATATGTCCAGCGAGTACGCCAACTTTATTATAGGCGGATTTTTGTTCTTCATATTGGCTTGCGTACTCAATCCGATAATACGAGCCGACGGCAGTCCCAAATTTGCAATGCTTGCTATGGCGATAGGCGCGCTCATCAATATTGCGCTTGACCCGTTGTTTATATTCGGTTTCAACATGGGTATGACGGGCGCAGCGTTGGCGACTTTCCTAGGACAGTTGATTACTTTCGTGTTGCACGTAGCGTATCTTTTCAAGACCAAGACTTTCAAATTGAGACCCGCGGATTTTATTCCGTCCAAGGCGATTTTGAGTATACTCAAGTTTGGCATTTCGTCGCTTTTGACTCAACTTGCAATAGTGGTTATTTCCGTCGTCAACAATATACTGTTGGTTAAATTCAGCGAAGGCAGCGGCTACAGCGCGGCTATTACTCAAGGCGTAATTACGTTGGCGTTCAAGGTGTTCGGTATTGTCATATCTATCGCCATTGGTATTGCGTCGGGTGCGCAACCCGTCATCGGCTACAATTACGGCGCAAAAAAGTATGACCGCGTCAAAAAGACTTTGCTTTATATGATGATAGCCACAGTAGTTGTCGGCGTAATCGCTACCATCATATTCGAAGCCGTTCCGCAAGTATTCTTGCTTATCTTCGGCAACGGCGGAAACGGAGTAGACCCTGTAGCGTACAAACAATTCACTTGCTTGACATTCAGAATATACCTCGGCTTTATTCTCCTCACTTGCGTAATAAAGAATCTTGCAATATTTTTCCAAGCAATCGGTTCGCCAATCAAAGCCACGTTGATTACTATGGCAAGAGACGTAGTATTCTTAGTTCCGCTATCCATTATAATGGTAAATGCGGGCGGAATTAAAGCATTGTTGTGGTCTGCGCCCATATCGGATATTCTATCCTTTATAATTGCATTGGGACTTACCTTGCACGTACTCGCGGTAATGAAGAAGAAACGGTCGAGTAATAATGGATGATTCATTGCTTTTGCATCATATTTTTGTTAAGATAAAAATATGAAGATAGATTACGATATTATTGTTGTTGGGGCAGGACCTACGGGCGCAACCTGCGCGAAGATTTTGGCGGGCAAGGGACTGTCGGTTTTGGTAGTCGATAAGAGCAAGTTGCCGAGATACAAGTCTTGTTCGGGTATGATAATTGCAAAGACGGCAAGGCTTGTCAAAGAATATTTCCAAGCCGAGCTCCCCGACAGCGTAAAATGCACGCCGTACGATAATTACGGAATGGTTTTCGTAAACGACGATGGTAAGGAGTATAAATTCGAGCAACGCGGATTCAATGTATGGCGAAGCAGCTTTGACAACTTTCTTTTGAGTAAGGCGGTAGAGAGTGGAGCTACGGTTATTGATGGCGTAAGTGTAATCAATTGCAAAAACTTTGACGATTGCGTCGAGGTGACTTTATCCGATAAATCAATAGGCAAAAAGACGGCAAAGTATCTCGTGGATTGCGAAGGCGCAATGGGCGTCATTAAACGCAAGCTACTTAATTGCACCAAAGATTTTATCGTCACTTATCAAGCTTTTTATGACGGCAAAATAAATCTTGATCCGCATTATTTTTATGCGTATCTTCAGTCTCAATTTTCTGAGTACGACGCTTGGTTCAACGTCAAGGACGATATTCTCGTCTTGGGCGTAGCGGTAGAGCAGAATAACATAAACGATATCAAAGAATACAATGACAACTTTATAAAGTATATGCAATCAAATCACGGCTTAAAGATCGACAAAAAAGTAAAGGAAGAAAAGTGGATTATGCCGCATATACGTCCCGATTTTCACATAGATTATGGCATTGGCAGAACGCTGTTTGCAGGCGAAGTCGCAGGCTTTCTCAATCCAATGGGTGAGGGAATATCTTGCGGTATGGAAAGCGGCTACTACGCGGCAAAATCAATTTTAGATAATTTCCAAGACCCGCAAAAGGTATTGACGGCATATAGGCAAAACACGACCGATTTAAAAGCCTATATGAAAAGGCAATGGAATTTGGTTTCCATAATATCAAGTAAGTTTAAGAATATGAG
>CAMWSW010000132.1 GCA_947176975.1 uncultured Clostridia bacterium
CTATCCAATAGGGAATTACTCTAAATACCATTATTATTGATATGACGAATAAAATCAAATAGAGTGAAGTGCGTTTTGGCTCGGGACGCGCCGTTTCTCCCTCGAATACAAGCGGTTCTTTCTTTACGAATACAAGACAGCATACAGTGATCAAGAATATTGATATGGCGAAAGGAATTACCATAATCCCCATAAATTCGAGTGTCGGTATAGAAAATTTAGAATATAGATATAAGTTCTGCGGATTGCCGAATGGCGTAAGCATACCGCCGAGATTTGCCGAGATATTTTGCATTACGAAAGTAAAAATCATATACTTTTCTTTCTTCGTATTAGTCAGCACAAGATAGCCTAGCGGAAGAAAAGTCAAAAGGGCCATATCGTTGGCAATTAGCATAGAGCCGATGAAGGTGATATATACGAGAGCCAATACCGAGCTTCTTGCCGTCTTAAATAGTTTGACGACTCTCTGTGCAAGGAAGTAAAAGAAGTTGACGTTTTTAAGCGCGCACACGATAGCAAGCGTGGCAAGTAGGCAGGAAAGCGTATTTAAGTCGAAGTAGCCCGAATATTGAGCGTCTGGCGGTACGATAAAGCAAGTGATTATCGCCAATAACAGCGCAATCAACATAACTACGTTTTTACGCGCAAATTTGCCCGTTTTTCTCATCAACTCATTTTTCATATCACATATTATATCACTGTTTTACAAAAAGCGTACCAAATTAACAGTCTTTTCGCGTTTTTTCTTTAAAATTATCTTGACAAACAGTTGACTGAATAAATAACGTAGTGTTAGAATGCTTATAAACTTAGTTTATAGGTTAAAACCATTTGGAGGCACAAAAAAATGAAAAAGACATTAAGAGTATTTGGCATAATCGCAGTTGTGGTTTGCCTTATCGTTTCAATTGTCGCTTGTGATAAAAAGGGCGACAAGGACACTATTGACGTAGTTGCAGTGTCGGAAAGCGAATACGCATCGGTAGAGGACGCATTAAAGGGTTACGTCAAAGAAGAACTTGCATATTCGACTACTAATTATAATAACGAAGTCGAAGAAGTAGTCAAAGCAGAATACGTAAGCAATGAAAGCAAAGGCGAGGTTGCCGGCAACACGATTAAATTGTCGGACGCGCAGAAGACGAATTTTGTATCTGCAGAGAAATATGCAGTCAAAGTTAAAGTTGCTTTTGCGTCGATTAATGAGGATTTCAGCGAGGCAACGCAAACTGTATACGTACTCAAGTACGGTGAGAAATTCAAATTCATGGTATCAACTCCCGAAGTTGGAGAGCGCATCACGAATAGTTACGTTAAAATGCTTACAGACTCTAGCAAATACGAAAATTGCACCGTAAGCGGAGTTGGTATGGGAAAGGAAGAAGATGATGAGGAGCCTATATTCGATTCAGCTACAGAATTTAAGTTTACAAAAGAAGCTTCACAACAAATAAAATACTATGACAAAACTAGATTCGACAATCATACTCCCGGCGGAGATGATGAGAGTAACGACAGAGTAATGTACGTTGTAAAGAATGGCGACAGTATTGCAAGCGTTGAGAATAGAATCAGTGAAGATAAGGAAGTATGGACGGCAACTGCTTTGGAAGGCGAGTACTACAAAGATATTAAGACCGTTGCTGATTACAACAAATATATGTTTGAAAATAACGTCTTCTATATGTTTGAAAATTTGCCAGCCGCATTATTTACAAAGACTGAGAAAGGCTTTGAATACAAGTATGAAGAAGTTGAAGAAGACGGCGATAAAGAAACTGCCGTATATACAATTACAGTATCTGACAATAAAATAATCGGCATGAATTTAATTGAATCATATATTTGGACGGTTGAAGAAAAGACTTACGTTGAATCGTTTGAATCAGATTCAAAGATAAGCGCATTTGGTAGCACCACCGTAAGCGTTCCCGAAGCTGTTACGGAAGCTTTAAGCCAATTGGCATAAACTGCGCGAAATAAAAAATCAAGGAAGTCCTTTAATGGGCTTCCTTTTTGTTTGTATATATTTGGCATATGTGTTACAATATCAATAGAGGAGTTATATGATGAAAAGAAAGAACGTAATTGTACTGTTGACAGTATTGATGATAACGATATCGTTGCTTTCGAGTTTTGGAGCTTGTACGACAAACGGATTGCAAGAGGGGGATTTTAAACTTGTCATTACGAGCGTAGAGGTAAAGGGTAATAGAGTCATAGTCGAAGTGGAGTTCAAAAATATTTCTTGGCACAACGGCTGGATATACACAGGTGGAGAGGCAAGTAAACCGTCCACTATGATACAGTTCTACAGTACAGACGAGATAGAAAATCCCGATAGCGCATACACAAATCATGAGGTAACTCACTGGATCAAGTGCAAACAAGTTGTCAAGGCGTCTCATGAATTCCAATTGGCAAAAGGAACGTATACAATTACGGTCTATGCCGATTTTGCTTGCAACGACGAAGCCAACCACTTTAGATTTATGGAGACAACAACTGTCGAGGTAAAATAAAGTTGTCTATAGGAATTGGTAAATGAAAAGAAAAAAGTCATTTATAATTTTAACTGTACTAATAGTTGCTATAATAGCGGCATCAAGTATCGTCGGTTGTTCGATTAACGGATTTCGGCAAGAAGATTTCCAGCTTGCCATAACCGACGTAAGAATAAATGACAATATCGTAACGATAGACGTAGAGTTTAAAAACACTTCTTGGCGCAACGGCTTGGTAGTTTCGGGTTTTAATATAATAGAGGTCATATATCAAGATGAAGATAATAGTATTAACTGGGGATTTCCCAGCATTGCGGTATATCATTGGATAAGATGCAAACAAAAGATAACCGAGACCCAAGAATTTCAATTGGAAAAGGGGATATACACGATAACGGCGATAGTTGACTTTTTTTGCAACGGCGATAGAGACAGTTTTTACTATAGAGTAGAAACAATTGTCGAGGTATAAATTCGGTTACGCTTATTAAATCAAAAAATGCTATTCGTTTTGAATAGCATTTTTTAATATCAAGTTGTTTTAAAATCGTACTATATTCTTGCAACTCCCGTTTTCTTAGCTGCGTCTGCGACGGCTTTTGCCACAGTCTTGCCGATACGGCTGTCAAAAGCCATTGGGAGAATATAATCGGGATTGAGTTCCTCTTCGCTGACGAGACTTGCGATAGCTTTTGCGGCAGCCATCTTCATCTCCTCGTTGATTTCTTTTGCTCTCACGTCCAAAGCTCCGCGGAATATTCCCGGGAAAGCAAGTACGTTGTTGATTTGATTGGGGAAGTCGCTGCGGCCAGTGCCGACGACTTTCGCTCCCGCTTGTTTTGCAAGGTCGGGCATAATCTCGGGTACGGGATTTGCCATTGCCATTACTATCGCGTCCTTTGCCATAGAGCGTACCATATCTTGCGTTACGATACCCGGGGCGGATACGCCGATGAGTATGTCTGCGCCTTTCATTGCGTCTGCCAAGGTGCCTTGACGGCGGTTTTTGTTGGTAATTTCCACGATTTCTTCATTGCCTTTAGGCTCGTTGACGCCTTTGCAGATTATGCCTTTGCGGTTGCATACAAGTATGTCTTTTACGCCAAGTTTATTGAGGAGCTTTGCGATTGCGCTACCTGCCGCGCCTGCTCCGCTGAAAGTGACAGTCACGTCTTTCCAATCTTTGCCTACGATTTTGAGCGCGTTGATGAGCGCGGCAGCGGTGACTACCGCCGTGCCGTGTTGGTCGTCGTGGAAGATTGGGATATCCGTACATTCTTTGAGCCTCTTCTCAATTTCAAAGCATCTTGGGGCAGAGATGTCTTCGAGGTTGACGCCGCCGAAGCTGCCCGATATGAGGGCGACGGTCCTGACTATGTCGTCGACTTCTTTTGACTTGACGCAGATTGGTATTGCGTCCACTCCGCCGAATTCCTTGAAGAGCACGCATTTGCCTTCCATTACGGGCATGCCCGCTTCGGGACCTATATCGCCGAGGCCGAGTACCGCAGTGCCGTCGGTGACGACTGCGACGG
Organism: uncultured Clostridia bacterium; assembly: GCA_947176975.1. Lineage (GTDB taxonomy): Bacteria > Bacillota > Clostridia > Christensenellales > UBA3700 > RACS-045. The sequence continues at coordinate 4,043 of CAMWSW010000132.1, forward strand.
TATTCCAGCGTCTCGTCAAGTCGTAGGATTTGTCTATATCCTTTTGAATTTCAAGACAGGCTTGCGCGACGCCGGGAGTGTAGGCGAGTGACAAATCTTCTTTGTTTTCTACCTTTGCGCGGGATACGACTTCGAGTTTGCCCTTCCATTCATAGTGCTTTTTGAGTGATTCTTTCATATAATCCATAAAGA
>CAMWSW010000133.1 GCA_947176975.1 uncultured Clostridia bacterium
CTATTGGATTGAATTCCATAGTCTTGAACTGCTGAAGAGCAAAGAGGTCTGTCGTCGTGTGCTTGATACCGATGAACTTCTTGTTCTTGAACATATCTTCGGCTCTCTCTTTGTTGAACTGGAATCCGTTGGCATTTGGGAAATTGTACATAATCATAGGAATGTTTACGCTGTTTGCAATATCGTTGTAATATTCCTTGATAGCCTCGTAAGAGAATCCGTAATAGAACGGCGCTACCGCGGAGATTGCGTCGTAGCCCATTTCCTCGGCGTACTTTGCCATTTCGATTGCGTGATTGGTATTGATAGTGCCTACGTGAGCTATCAAAGTACCTTTGCCAGCGTTGGCTTCTGCGGCGTACTTGAAAAGTTCTTTTCTCTCCTCTACCGTCAAAAGCATTCCCTCACCGGTAGAACCGCCTACGTAAAAACCGTTGATACCCTTTGCAAGGTTGAAGTCTATAATTTGCTTTACAGATTTTCCGTTGATTTTATCGTCAGCGGTGTACGGCGTCAGCAATGCTGAAAATACGCCTTTGAATTTTTCTCTATTCATAAAATACCTCTCTTGGTAAAATTTTGTTATTGATTTTTGAATACGCCGTTGATATTGGCATATACGCTTCCCAGCACGCCTGCTTTATTGCCGAGACTTGCGGGAGCAATGGGCGCGGAACATTTGCTCTTGTATTCCTTGAGAAAATTCTGCCACCAATACTCCGACATTTCTATTACTCCGCCGCCTATCACGACGAGCGCAGGATCGTACAATTCAATCGACCTTGCAATTACTTTGCTCAAATCCTTGTAATAATCGCTCAATACTTTCTTCTTCACTATATCAGACGTGTGAAAGAGTTGATATAAATTGTCATTTCCGTATCTCTTGAGCGCCGTCGCAGATACGTACTGCTCCGCGCAACCTTTCTGTCCGCAAGTGCACTCTCTGCCGTCGTCATGCAAAACATAATGCCCAAGACGCGTGTCTACAATGGTATCGCTGTCGAGAGTTTTTCCCGTAAGAAAAGACGCTCCCAACCCAGTGCCTATCGTAAACATCATCACGCTGTCATATCTTTTGCCCGCACCCAAAAATCCCTCAGCAATTAGCGCGCTGACGGCGTCGTTGATGACGACGACTCTCTTGCCAAAATGCTCGCTCAATATCTTGGAAAGCTTTGTGCCGGTATAGTTTGGGATGGTATTTGTTGCGTATACTATTTCCCCGCTGTCCCAATCGACGGTGCCTGCCGTAGCTACTGCGATTATATCGCAAGCGCGCCAATCGAAATGCTCGATCGACTTAATTATATTCGCTACCACAGCGTCTCTGCCCTCGCTTGCCTGCGTAGGTATAGAAACAAACTTTGAAATGCGATAAGAGCTTGCGTCTTTGACGTCGCCGACTTCAATCAATGCGCTCTTGATATTGGTACCGCCTACGTCTACGCCTACCGTCAACATAATTTCAACGCTCCTACAAACCTTTGCGTGATATCCTTCGGACGCGTAATCGACGAGCCGATGACAACTGCGTATACTCCGCACTCGCACACTTTGACAAGTTGGTCTCTCTCCCATATACCGCCCTCGGCAATTATCTTGGTATCGGGGAAAGACTTGACGAGCTTGGTCAAAAAGTCGTAATCGGGTATTTGTATTCCCTTGGTATAAGGAGTGTATCCCCTCATCGTCGAACCTATGTAATCAAATCCCAACTTGTGCGCAATCTCCGCGTCTTCAAAATCCGAACAGTCAGCCATAATCTCCACTTCGGGAGCGTTGGCTCTGATATACTTGACTAGATCCTCGAGTTTCTCGCCGTTTGGTCTTGTCCTCTTGGTGCAATCAAGCGCGATTACTTCACATCCAGTCGTCAACAACGCCTTGACTTCTTTTAGCGTAGGCGTGATATAGATATCGCTGTCATCATAAACTTCTTTGATAATGCCTATTACGGGTACGTCAACCTCTTTTTTTATGTCCTCAATATCATTGACGTAATTGGCTCTTATGCCCGCCGCTCCGCCTGCGACTGCGGCTCTTGCCATATATCCCATAATGCCAAGTCCGTAAAGCGGTTCGCCTTTGACGGCTTGACATGATACGATAAGTCCTCTCTTCAAATTTGCCATAAATATGCTCCTATTATTTCCACTGCTCGCCGTTTTTTATTTCGTCAAGCGTGACGGTAATAAAATTGATTTCTTCATGTTGGGTATTTTCTTCGTAAAGCACGCCTATCTTGCCGTCGCCCAGCCATACCATACAGCTGTATACGAATTCGCCGTCCTTTATCAACTTGCTGTATTCAAAAGTCTCGCCGTAGTCGTATGAAAGTCTTATGACGCCGTTGCGTCTTGCCTTGGTGTCTGCGGCATTTAAGAATACCGTCACTTCTCTGCCGTCGTCATCGCCCGTTATCACGCAACACTGACAGATACAGTGCGGAAGATAGGGATTGTGCTTATAATCCTTCCAAGTCACTCCGCCGTCGTCGCTCACTGCCGTGGCAATGAGTTTTTTGGAAGAGTGATTGCGCATAAACAACTTGAGCTGTCCGTCTTTGCACTCAATGAGTTGCGTCTCGGTAATCATATCATTAGGCAACACGAATCTGTGTCCCACAGGGAAAATACCGTGCTTTCTCGTCTGATTTGGCGACTTGCCTCTATGCCAAGTCTTGCCGTTGTCGTCGCTGTACATAATGCAAGCCGACAGCATAAGTATTTGACCTATATCCCAAACGTTGTAATATATCGGAAAAATCAATCTTCCCTTATACTTGCCCTCTTTGACGGTGATACCCACTCCCGGACCTGCGCCGATAAAGGACATATACTTTTCTTTTACTTGATTGGTGATATTGAGCGGCGTCGACCAAGTGAGCCCGTCGTCGTTTGAAGAAGTGATATACAAGTGCGACGATTTGAGTTCTTTGAGTTTTCCCGAATTGAGTTTGTAATTGCCGGCAGGTTGACCTTTGAAAATAATATCTCCATTCGATTTGATTTCGTAATCTTCGTTGACCTTGTCCGACTTGTCGTATACCTTACCGTCCTTGAGGGTATATCTCTTTCTGCCTTCGTATAGATAAAGATTGCCGTCTTGGTCTTGTCCCAAGCCCTTTTTGCAGGTGAGTATTCCTATCCCTGCGGGCGTGTGGGAATATATCATAAATATTGTGTCGCTGTTTTCGTCGTAAAGCATACACGGGTCTATTGCCGCCGAAGCGTCTTTCATTGACTCGCCCACTTCCTCAACGACGACGATTTGCTCTTCCCAAGTCAAACCGTTGTCAAAAGACCGTCTGACAACTTTGTCAATTCTGTTGGGATTGTCTCTGCCCGTGAAAAATCTCTCGTCGGCGCAAGCAACCAAGACTCCGCTCTTGGTCTTGACTATTGACGGTATGCGGTAATTTCCCGCTCTTCCGCTTGCCTTGCTGAAAATCGTCTGTACTTGTGTCGGCATAATATTCTCCTTTAAGCTTTACGCGTAATTTCTATTGAAAAAGTGTATTGACGGCTCTCGCCAACTGCAAGTTTTTCAATGAGCTCTTTGTCCTTTAATTCCCTCACGGGATCTGCAAAATCAGGTACTCCCCACCAAGGCTCAACGCAGTAATACGCTCCGCTAGTCGGGTGCGACCAAAACGCAAGCGCAGTGGGATTTGAAAACTCAAACTTGAAATTCACTCCGTCGGGTCTTTGCAACGTGAGAGTGTCAAATTTCTCGTCCGTCAAAATCAAAGTCTTGAGCGAACGCATAGTGAATTTCGCGCAACTCAGTTTATCAAAAGATTGATACTTGTCCTTTTTCTCAATGAAGTGTCCCGCTTCATCAAGATAATAGTTGTTGGGAGCAATTTGACGATTGAATACGACAAAGTTGTTTGCCGTGTCTCCCTTTTCCGCAACGACGTTCATTGCGGGATGTCCGCCGATGCCGTAATAAATCTCCTTATCGTCGACGTTCTTGACCGTCATTGTCTTTATATATTTCTTACCGACGACTTTATGTTCTATCGTCAATTCAAACTTGAATGGGTATACTTCGAGAGTATCTTCGTCCCACTTGTAGATATGCGTAACGCTGTCAGCCTTCTTGCTTGCAACGTCAAAGTTATGGCGTCTGCAAATGCCGTGAGATGGGATATAATACTCTTCGCCGGCTGCCGTATAGTATCCATCTTTTAGCCTTG
>CAMWSW010000134.1 GCA_947176975.1 uncultured Clostridia bacterium
CCCCATCTTAACTCTTATTGTAATAACGTCACCCTGAGCGAAGCGTAGCGTAGTCGAATGGGTCTCAACCTATTAAAAAAACACCCTCGACTTATCGAGGGTATCATTTTAATGGGTATTTCTATTAATCTTTTTTATCGTCGGAATTGCTTTGGTCATTTTGTTCGACGTCTTGAGTTTGTTCGACTTCCGCATTGTCGGTGTCGGTGCTTTCCTCTTGAGCTTTCGGAGTCTCGACGCTCTCTTGGGACGGCTTTTCCTCGACGATATTTATTTTAGGCGCGCTTTCCGTCTTCTTATAAGAATCCTTCTTTGCCTGTCTTTCGTCGATATACGCGATTACTTCGTCTGCAGTCTTGCCGTCGAAGAGCATATTGACCTCTTCGGTATAAATCGTCTCTTTCTCAAAGAGCACTTTGACCATATTGTCCATTACCGCGCGGTTGGCTTGCAAAATTTCCAAAGCTTTTGCATAGCAACTGTCGAGAATAGACTTGATTTCCGTATCGATTATACCGCCCAAATCTTCGCTGTAAGAATGCGTCGTGCCGTAATCTCTTCCGAGGAATACCTCTTTGTCTCCGCCGAGATACATATTGCCGATAGCCTTTGACATACCCCATTGGGTGACCATCTTCTTGGCGATATTGCTTGCTCTTTCGATATCGTTGGACGCGCCTGTGGATATATCCTTGATGACGATTTCTTCAGCCGCTCTTCCGCCGAGCATCATAGTTACCATATCAATGAGCTTATTGCGGGTGATATGCGAATCGTCGTTTTCCGGTCTTGTCAGCGTATAGCCTGCCGCCATACCTCTCGGGATAATGCTGACTTCCTGCACATCGTCGCAATTTTCAAGCAACTTGCCGATGATTGCGTGACCCGACTCGTGGTACGCCGTGATTCTCTTGTCGCTGTCGGTGACGATTCTCGATTTCTTTTGAGGGCCTGCGATAACTTTGTTGATGCCCTCCAAGATATCTTCCATTACGATTACTTTTCTACCCGCTCTAGCCGCAAGAATAGCCGCCTCGTTGAGAAGATTTTCAAGGTCTGCGCCGCTGAATCCGCTCGTCATTCTTGCAAGTATCTTGAAAGATACGTCTTGCGCCAAAGGTTTGTTACGCGAGTGAACTTTGAGGATTTCCTCTCTTCCCTTGACGTCGGGTACGTTGACGTAAATCTGTCTGTCGAATCTGCCCGGACGCAACAATGCGGGATCGAGAATATCCGCTCTGTTGGTAGCCGCCATGATTATTATGCCTTCGTTTTTCTCAAAGCCGTCCATCTGCACGAGGAGTTGGTTGAGCGTCTGCTCTCTCTCGTCGTGTCCGCCGCCGAGGCCCGAACCTCTCTGTCTGCCGACAGCGTCGATTTCGTCGATGAATATGATACACGGCATATTCTTCTTTGCTTGATTAAACAAGTCTCTTACTCTTGCCGCGCCAGTACCTACGAACATTTCCACAAAGTCACTACCGCTTATGGAGAAGAAAGGCACGTTGGATTCGCCTGCGACAGCCTTCGCAAACAAGGTCTTACCCGTTCCCGGAGGACCTACGAGAAGCACGCCCTTTGGTATTCTTGCGCCGAGTTGCAAAAACTTTTGAGGGTCTTTCAAGAATTCCACAATCTCTTGAAGTTCTTCTTTTTCCTCTTCCGCTCCCGCAACGTCTGTGAAACGTACGGATACGTTCATATTGAGTCTAGCTTTAGTCTTTCCAAAGTCCATCGCCTGACGGTTGGAACTTGCGCTCTGTCTGAATATTATGAAGATAACCACCGCGCAAATCACGAGAGCAATCAACGGGAAAATTATCGACGAGATATTTACGCCCGAGTTGGGGTCGTTGAAGACGTACTGCGGGACGGTAATTTTCGTACTGTCCTCTGCGTCTTTAGCGTCGTTTCGCTCTTTCAAATCGTCGAGATATATCTTGAAATTAGTACGGTAATCAATGGTAGCCACGTAAGTAGCTTTCTTCGTCGGGTTCTTATAGAACGCCTTTAATTCGGCTTCCGTCGCGTCGGACTTCAATGCGTACGCCTTATACGATTCGATATACAGCGCGCCAATCTTACCCGCCTCAATCTTTTGCACCAAGCCTTGATTGTCCACGCTTGTGACTTCGCCTCTGCTGTATGCAATCTCTTCAGGCTTGCTGTCAAAGAACCTGAAATATAAGAATACAATTATTACAACAACCAAAATTACGAGTATCGCAATTCTGCCGTACATTGCTTTTTTGTTCACTTTTTCCTCCAAGCGAATTTTATCCGCCAACTATATATATTTATAAATTGCCAACATTATTATATATTAAAACAAAACAATTAGTCAATAAGGTTATCTATAAACTTTTGTAAAGATTATATATATTCGGCAATAAGCGGAATTCTAATGTCATTTCGACCGCAGTGGAGAAATCTCAATCCGTACAAATAACTTACGCCTGAACCGCGCCCAAATTAACGGCTTTGAAGAGCAAACCATTGGCAAATTCCACCACCTTATCTACGAGGTGAGAGACGAAACTTTCATCTCTGTCTTTGAGTTCTTGCATACGGTTGCCGTCGGCGTCGCCCACTACCGCAAGTATACCTATATCGCCTATTCTCTCTTTGTTTTTGTCAAAAGCGCCACCCGGCTTAATGCCGTTGCGGGTGACCTTGATTTCGCCTATATCCTTGAGTTTGCCAAGCGCGGAATCAATGACGACGACGATGTCCTCTTTGTGGCGCTGGGCAATCATCTTGGCGTAATCGTCGACGTTGATAGCCGTGACTTGCCTTTGCGTGTTGCCGTATACGTATGCGTTGACGCCCTGCTCTTTGAGCTTATCGCCCACTTTGGGACCTATGCTGTCCCCGATGATTTTTGTTGTTCCAATACATAAAAATACCAAGTTTTTCATAGTGGTAATTGTTTACACGACCAAGGCGTTTTATACCTCACGACGGCAAATATTCTTGACAAAATTACTGTCCGAATAATTTCCCTTTGGGCGTATACTTCAAGAAATTATGTAAAATCTACAAGTATTACGCAGTACTTAACGGATATTTATATTGACAAAAAAATAATTGCGGGATTATAATGACAGTGTAATTAAACGAAGGAATTTTGGATATACTTCAAAAGGAGAAAAAAATGTCAGTCTTATCTATCATATCAATTATAGTCTTTGCGATATGTTTTATCGTGGGCATAGTGAGAGGTATTGTCAAGGCTCTGCTTAGACTTATGACGATCGTCGGCACGTCGTTGCTTACGCTGTTCGTTACGCCGTATCTTGCAAAAGCCTTCACTTCTGTACCTGCGTTTGCAAATATGCACGCGGGAATACTTTCGGGTATCAGCGCATTGATAGTGCTTGTCATATCGCTTGCAGTATTTTCACTGATAGCTTTCATCATCAACAGGAAGGTCGAAGCTTCGCCTTTGAGCGGTGTCAACAGACTTCTCGGCGGATTCTTCTACGCATTCGTAGGTTTCGTCTTCTTGATTTTGCTCGGCTACGTAATCAATATCTTCAGAGACGCAAGCTTTATGGCGAAAGTAATTGCCGATTCTCAAAAAGACGTCTTTGCAAATTGGCTCGTCACCAACAACCTCTTCAACAAGTTTATGGAAGCAGTGGCAAAAGAAGGCGGTATCTTCTGGCAATTTATCAACGGCTTTAAAGAAATCGCAGGCAGCGGCGATATCCCAAGCGGTGACGCAGAGGCAAGCGGCGAGGCAGTCAAAGCTTTGATAGGCGCAGTTGCAAGTATCTAAAATACCCGCGCTGCAAATCAAATAAAAGACAAGGGCGTATCTTCTTGATACGCCCGTTTTTTAATCAACAAATCAAAAAAGCAATCTGTATACGCAAAACAAAAAGTTGAACGCCACCCCGCCGACACCGCTCAAAAAAACTGCGTAGGTATTACTTCCCCAGAGCAAATGAGCGAATACGCAGACCACTCCGCCCAAAAGAATATTGAGCGCGACATACGGCGAATACTTCTTGCGATATCCCATGATATATCTTGCTATTACACCCAGCCCCGCGCCGACGAGAAATATGATAATCAATTCATAAATTTGCATAGTATATTCTACAAATTTATCCGATACTTTATGCTATAAATACGATACTATAT
>CAMWSW010000135.1 GCA_947176975.1 uncultured Clostridia bacterium
ATCCCGACGCGATTGGTCAGTGGTCGTACGAGAAGTATGCAAATAAGTTCGAGCCTATGCGCAAGTACGCGCCGTTCGAGCTCAATATGCTGACGGTCTTCCCGCCCAAGACTCCCGTATGCTTCGGCAGTATGTACACGGGCGCAAGTCCCGAGGTACACGGAATACAGCATTACGTCAAATCGCTTATCACAATCGACAGCATTTTCGACGCGCTGATAAGAGCGGGCAAAAAGCCTTGTATCGTCGCAGTCAAGAACTCTTCTCTGTCCAAAATTTTCAACGAGCGTAATATGGATTATTATTTTGAGGATTACGACAACGAAGTAATCGCGCGTACCATCGAACTCATCAAAGAGGATAAATACGATTTCATAGTCGTATACAATCAAGAATTCGACGACGTGATGCACCGCTCGCACCCAAATTCCAAGCGCTCGCAAAAAGCTCTCGACCACCACGCGCAATCATTTGAGATACTCGGCAGATACGTCAAAGAGTATTGGAAAGGTCACGACACCTTGATAGGTTGCGCCACCGATCACGGCACGCACCGCGAATGGTATCTCCTCGGTCAGCACGGCAAGAATATCCCAGAAGATATGAATATAAAGCACTATTACGGAGTGATTCCAAAAGCATAAACCGTGTATTTCCACTAAAAACAACGCAATTCTACTTATATTCGACTTAATTCTATTGAAAAGTCCCCGCCTTATGATTTAAAATGTCATTACAACACCGACTAAGGAGTAATGATTATGAACAACTTTGGGGACTTTCTGTATACCCTGCGTAAAGAAAAAGGTATGACGCAAGCAGAGTTGGCAGAGCTTTTGGGCGTAACAAACAAAGCCGTGTCAAAATGGGAAACGGGCGAAGCAATGCCCGAGACGAGTCTGCTCTTGCCACTCTCCCGTATATTCGACGTGACCGTAGACGAACTGCTTAATGGAAATCGCAATATAGATAATGATAATGCCAAAGAAGTAAACCATCAGATAAATAAAAACACGTCAAAAGAAGATAACGAAGATGATTTTGAAATCATAAGACGGCATATGTTTACAAGAGGCAAGGACGATGAAAAAACTATGCTGGAGAAAATCGGAGCTTTGGTCTGTACTTGCGTGTTCTCCCTTGGCTTGATAACGTATTTGATTTTGGGCGTAGTAGCCGACCTGTGGACTCCCTATTGGATTTTGGTACCGCTATGCGCCTTATCTTGCGGTATTATAGGCATATTGTTTGACTTGTGCGACGTCAAGAAACGCAATCAAAAGATACGACGCGGCGAAAATCCTTATACCGGCGCCATTTGCGGTATAGTTATGCTTGTGTGCATAATCACGTATCTGATTGTTGGCGCATTTTTCTCACTTTGGCATCCGCTTTGGATATTGCTTGTAGTCGGCGCTTTTGTATGCAGCGTGATTGGAATCATCGGCGGTATCTTTTCAAATAAAACAAAGAAAGACTAAATAATATAAAAATTTCCATATTTTGACAACATAGTAGAAATTTGGTATTGACTTTTACCATAATATATAGTTTAATAAATATATGGAAGGGTTAATGTATATTTTGGTGGCGGTTTGCATCGCTCTTGGCGTATTCAAGTCGTATTCTCGCGGTAAAGGAAATTTCGACTTTGAACTCATTGCAAAGACGTGCGGATCGCTTTGCTTTGTCGCAGTAGGTATTCTGGCATTTTACCTGTCCGAACACACGGGCAAAGAAAAGTCTTATTCCCTTCTCGTAATCTTGGGACTTGTTTTGGGACTCATAGGCGACGTATTCCTCTGCCTTTATGGCGCCAACGCGCATCCAAAAAGAAAAAATCTTATCACGACTGTGGGCGTAGCATTCTTCTTCCTTGGACATTTGTGCTACATGTTCAACTTCCTGACGCTAGAGCCTTTCAAACTCTATTTGCTCCCCACGCTTATAGTCTTGCCAATCGTATATATCATACTTGCTTGCACGATACTCACTTCGAGTAAATCTCAAAATATAATGCTTGCAATCTATTATTTTGCGCTCAACTTGATTCTCACTTCTTCAATCAACTTGATGATAGTGAGAGGCGTGAATGCTTTTACTCTGCTCAACTTAATCGGCTGCGCGCTGTTCATATCTTCAGACACCGTACTAGGACTTTCTTGGTTTGCGCCGTCGCTTAAATTGCCAAAGAGCCACGATTACTATATCATCTTGAGTTACTATGCGGCGCAATGCCTGTTTGCATTGTCGATTTTCTTTATATAATCATTTTTTAATATAGACTCTACGACGTCACTTCGTCCCACTCAAAATGATGCTTACAAAGCGGAACTTACGAAAGGCGACAAGTAGTTGTTTGCATTAAGTACATCGCTAGTTTTTGGTTTTGTTATTTCCGAATTTTTAAATAATTGCACTAAAAAATAGCTTAGTTACTAATGCAAATACTACTTGGAAGCCTTTACTCTTAACTCATAAAAAATTTTACCTGTTAGTAAAAAAAAGAGCGACGCTATTCGCTGTCGCTCTTTTTTGATTTCTCTTCACTCTTACTTAATTTTTCTTTAATAACTTTTATCAAATCGATATCTTTGACCGTACAATACGTCGTCAAAATCGGCACTGCCAGAAATACTGCGCCCATAATCGTGCCTAGAAAATATATCACGAATTGCCATCCGTTGTTGCCCACGATGTTTTGGAACGCCACTACTATCTCTCTTACCATACTGTCCAAAAATTCTGGAAGAGTCGAGCCTGCTCCGACGGGAAACATAAGTATAAACGCCAAGAAAAGCGGTACTGTCATGATCGTGCTGTACGCGCATACCGTGATTGAAAAGATATTCTTTACTTTGCCTTCAAAAGTACCTGCCGCCGTAGACATAAGCATTATGCCAATTGCATTTGTCACTATGACGACGACGTATCTCAAAATGATGTTGGGAATCGCGCTTATATATTTAAGCCCTGCGTTGCTGCCCGTGGCTTGCACTATAGACAAAATGCCAAGCACGATAAATACTGCGGCTACGGCAATCATTACGCTTTGTTTGATAATCTTCTTTTTATTCTCTTCCATACTTCCCCCGACGGCATTACTTGCCCTCAAATAATAATTTAATTATAAAGTATATTACGCCGTAACGCAATAAATTTTTAATAAATTTTATATCCGCCGTCTTTTAATGCCGACAAGGCTTTTTCGAGATACTCTTGCTTAATCAATATATAGTCGGTGTCATAAGTCGATACTGCAAAAATCGGCACGCCCGCCTTTGCCAATACCGACGATATATCCGCCAGTATGCCCACCAAAGAAAAATCGAGAGCGCCGACTACTCGCATAGCTCTCCAGCCCTTTTCCACTATTGCGCTATCTTTGGGAGCGTCGGCTTCTTTGCATACCAAAGACACCTCGCCGTCAGTCTTGGCAAGAAAGAAAAAGTCGCTTTGAATATTGGCTTGTTTGACGCTGTCTATTTTGCATACGCAAAACTTATCTTGAAGTAATTCTAATACCATAATTTTATTTTATCAATATTATATCGCGCCGTCAAGCAGTAGTCTGTCAAGTCGATATAATTTCCCATTGCAAAATACTCGCGCGTGTGATATAATTGATTTATGAAAAGAATTTCCGTCTTATTTTGCGTATTGACTATACTTTGCGTCTTATGTGTGACGGCATTGTTACCCTCTTGCGCAAAAGACGATTTCACGCCAGCCACAAATACCAAGGGAACGACGTTGAGCATAGGGTGTCTGAGTGACCTTCATTCAAAAGACCGTTATTTCAACGCTGTTACTGCAAAACTCAAACCCAACGTCAAAGATACTCTTTCGCAAATGCAACGCAAATATTACGACGTCTTGGTCTTTGGCGGAGACCTCACTTCGAGCGCTTCTCCCGCAAAATCACATACTTTCTCAATATATAATCAAATAATTAAGTATTCCGACAAAATCACCAAAAATACTCTCTTCGTATGCGGAAATCACGATTACAGCGCAGGATTAAATAAATACCCCTCGTCCAAAGTCACAACGACGGAAGGATATTACTATAAATACAACGCCGCTGACTTCTACGGCTATATTATGAAAGACCGTATAGGTCAATTATCTAGTGACGACGCCTAT
>CAMWSW010000136.1 GCA_947176975.1 uncultured Clostridia bacterium
AAAGAAAACTAATTCACTCTGTACGCTGTCAACTCTTTGATTTTCTCTCTCAACTTGGGAGTGTCGTACTTATCTTTTAATCTCCAGGTCCAATTATCGCCTGTGGTAGAAGGCGCGTTGATACGTCCTTCTTCTTTAATACCCAAGTAGTCCGCCATAGGTATGATTACTCTCTCGGCTTTTGTGGACATAGCAGTGCGAATCAGACAATGCGTGTCGTTTTCTCCCCTTTTGGGCTTGCAAGACTTTTTATATAAATCTTTCTCCGCTTTGCCAATGCTTTCAAACCACTGCGGAGTCGTCATATTGTCGTGCGTACCAGTGTAAACGACGCAGTTGGACGACTTGATATTCTTTGGCAAATAGTCACTGTCGGCGTCGCCAAAGGCAAATTGCAATACTTTCATTCCCGGATAGCCAGTCTTCTTGAGAAGTTGACGAACGGGCGGAGTGATTACTCCCAAGTCCTCGGCAATGATTTTCGCGTGCGGCAAATGCTTGTCAAGTTCTTTGAATAAGCTCATACCCACGCCCTTGCGCCACTCGCCTATCTTGGCGGTGTCGCAGTCTTTGTCGACGACGTAGTAAGCCTCAAAGCCTCTGAAGTGGTCTATGCGAATTACGTCGTATAATTTGTAAGCGACGGTGAGTCTGTCTATCCACCACGCAAATTTGTCCCTCTTCATCTTTTGCCAATTATATATTGGATTGCCCCAAAGCTGACCGTCTTCAGAAAACGCATCGGGCGGAACTCCCGCAACCACTGTGGGATTGAGTTCTTTGTCGAGCAAATAATTCTTCGGCTTCGACCATACGGCCACGCTGTCGTATGCAACGTATATAGGCATATCGCCCACGATCTCGATGCCCTTTGAGTTGGCGTACGACTTGACTTTAGCGTATTGAGTAAAAAATTCGTACTGCGCAAACTTCCAAAATTCAATGCTTCCCGCGTACTTATTTTGCAATTTCTTGAGATTGATGCGGTATTTCTCGTCTTTGCCCCAACTGCTCCAAGACGAGTTGTTGTGATATTCCTTTATCGACATAAAGAGCGCATAATCGTCAAGCCAAAAAGCATTGTCTTGCTTGAACTCAATATATTCGCTTTGATTTATGTCAAAAAGTTCAAAAGCCTTTTTGAGCAAAAATAATCTGCTCTCAAATAGATATCCATAATCTACTTTTGGCGATTTGCGCTGATAACCCTTGACGTAAGACTTGTCAAGCAATCCCTCTTCCACAAGCGTGTCTACGTCGATAAAATAATGATTGCCCGCAAATGCCGACGGAGACTGATAAGGCGAATCTCCGTAAATCGTCGGATTAAGCGGCAGCACCTGCCAATAATCTTGACCGCACGCCTGCAAAAAATCCACGAATTCGTATGCGCTCTTGCCCAGCGTACCAATGCCGTATTTGTTAGGCAATGAAAATATCGGCAACAATATCCCTGCTTTTTTCTTATCCATAATACTTCCTATATTTATATAAATATATATCATTATTATAATACATATCTTTGCCGTTGGCAATAATTTATTGATTTTTGGGTCCAATACTGTTATAATATCCATAATCGAAGAATCTAATTGGGAGTTTTCTATGCCGTACAGTGTATATTTGAAAAAGAATGAAGAAAAGCGAATCGTCGCAGGTCATCCATGGGTATACGCCAACGAGGTTGCGCGTATCGAAGGCAAAGACAAAAACGGTTCGCTTGCCACCGTGTACGACTTTGGCGGAAGATATATCGGCAAGGGATATATCAATCATCTGTCAAAAATACTCGTGCGTATTTTCATACGCGACGACAGCGTACCTGACCTCGAATATTATAAGTCGGCAATTAAAAAAGCCAACGATTACAGAATTTCTCTTGGAATGGACAACTGCTACCGTATGGTATTCGGCGAAAGCGACAATCTACCTGCGCTTATCGTCGACAAGTACGCGGATATTCTCTGCGTTCAGCTTCTCTCACTCGGCATTGAGAAAAACAAAGATATCATAATTCAAGCGCTTGTCGAGCTATTTAATCCAAGAGGTATTTACGAACGCTCCGACGTGGCGGTCAGACTCAAAGAAGGACTTGAAGAACGCAAAGGCATTATATACGGCGACTTTGATACCAAAGTGGTAATTGAAGAAAACGGACTCAAAATGCAAGTGGATTTGCAAAACGGACAGAAGACGGGCTACTTCCTAGACCAAAAGGAAAACAGATTTGCTTTGCGCAGATATTGCAAGGACAAGCAAGTGCTCGACTGCTTTTGCAACTCGGGAGGTTTTTCTCTCAACGCCGCAATAGCAGGAGCAAAAGAAGTCATTGCCTTGGACATTTCGGCTCAAGCTTTGCAAGACGTCAATACCAACGCCAGATTAAATAATCTCAATAATATTACCACAATGCAAGGCGACGTATTTGAAGAGCTTCGCAAGTTCAAACGCGAAGGCAAGAGCTTTGATACCATAGTCCTTGACCCGCCTGCCTTTTGCAAGAGCGCAAGCGAAGTCAAGAATGCCTATAAGGGATACAAAGACATCAACATACTTGCAATGAAGCTTGTCAAGAGCGGAGGCTTCCTCATCTCTTCGTCTTGCTCGCACTATATGACTTTCCCACTGTTTCAAAATATGCTCACCGACGCGGCGCGTGAAAGCGGGAAAAACGTGCGCATAGTCGAGATACGCACTCAATCGAGCGACCACCCGTCTATGCTTGCCACTGACGAAAGTCTTTATCTCAAATTCTTCGTATTGCAAGTATTGTAAGTTGGAAGTACCGCTCAAATAAAAATCAACTCTATTATTGCCATACATAAAATAAAAGCGTCTTACTTATCGAAGTAAGACGCTTTTGATTTTGTTTGTCAAATATTATTCTTCTTCTGCCTTGACGATATCAGCGTGAGCTGCAGTGTTGGCGATAGACTTCATACCAACCTTACAAGCGTCCTTTGAAAGATATCCGTCGTTTGGCGTACATACGCATTGACCGTTGGATGCGATAAGTCTGAATCTATACTCGCCTCTTTGATCCATGAAGATGACCCACTTCGGACACTTTTGCTCTTCTACGTTGATGAGCGTCTGATCCTCGATAGGAGCAGTCTTTGCATTATTAATAACGCTGTTGATACCTGCCTTGAGCGCAGACAACGAAGAGTAAGTACCGCCATTGGTAGCTATTACCTTGTGATTTGCTGCATAGAGCTTGTATACATAATTACCCTTGTCG
This sequence comes from uncultured Clostridia bacterium, assembly GCA_947176975.1. GTDB lineage: Bacteria > Bacillota > Clostridia > Christensenellales > UBA3700 > RACS-045. Next base: position 3,242 of record CAMWSW010000136.1, read on the forward strand.
GTAATTCTGTATTCGAATCTGCCTCTCTTCTTTGGAGCAGCTTCTTTCTTTGCAGCGGGTTTCTTCTCTGCTGCAGGAGCTGCCTTTGCGGAAGCAGCTTTTGTTGCCTTTGCAGGTGCGGCCTTTGTCTCTTTTGCGGGAGCAGCTTTAGCTGCCTTTGCAGGAGCTTTCGTCTCTTTTGCTGGAGCTGCCTTAGTTGCCTTTGCGGGAGCTTTCGTCTCTTTTGCTGGCGCAGCCTTAGTTGTCTTTGCAGGAGCCTTAGTCTCCTTTGCAGGTGTTGCCTTAGCCTTAGCTTCGGTCTTTGCTTTCTTCTCCATCTTTGGTTTCTCCTTCTTAACCTCAGGCTCAGGCTCAACTACTGCCGTTGCCACGATATTTTCTTCCGGCTCTTCCTCCGGTACTTCTTCCTCTTCTACTTCTTCTTCGACTTCGACGTACTCGACTTCTTCCTCGGCGTCTTCTTCGACTTCCTCTTCTATGTATTCAACTTCCTCTTCTACTTCTTCTTCGACTTCTTCAGTCTCTTCGATTTCTTCCTCGACTTCTTCTTCAACTTCGACGTACTCTACCTCTTCTTCTACTTCCTCTTCAACCTCTTCGTAGACTACTTCTTCTTGAACTTCCTCTTCCTCTACAATTTGTTGTTGAACTTGATTTTGCTCTTCTTCAACAGGGATAGCAACCGTCTCTTTTTGCTCTACTTCTTTTTGTGGAATAGGTTGTTGTTTTTTACCCTTATTCTTCTTCTCTTCTTTGGCAAGTCTCTTTGCCTCTTTCTCTTGTTGCTTAGCTAATTTCTTTGCAGCCTTCTTTTCTTTTTTCTTCTTAGAAAAACACATAAATAAAACACTCCTTCTT
>CAMWSW010000137.1 GCA_947176975.1 uncultured Clostridia bacterium
TTTCTTTTCCAGTTGCCGCCGGCCTTGGAGTTTGCGGATTTTCTCGAGGTCTCGGAGATGTGTCTAAGTGACAGGATGCAACAACCTCTACAGGTTCTTCCACAACAGGCTCGGGCTCGGGTTGAGGCTCCGGTTGAGGTTCTGGTTGAGGAGCTGGCTCTTGCGCAGTCTCTTCGACAGGCTCGTCCTTTTTCTTGGATATTTGCATAGCAAAGATTACAGCTGTGACTACTGCGCCTACTGCAACTATCATACAGATTATTGCCAAAGCGTATACCGCGCCTCTCAATGATGATACGTTGGATGCCGCGGAAAGCAAGGCGAAAGGCGCAAAAAATGCAAACGCATCTTTTTTGTCTTCATCTTGTGGCTTATCAACTTTCTTGACAACCTTTTTTACTACTTTTTTAACGACTACTTTTTTCTTTGGTTGTCCGTCTGTCGCATTCGGCTTCTCTTCCGCAGGTTGCTCTGCTACAGTCTCGGTTTGAGGTTGTTCTGTAGTTGTTTCCGCGGGCTGTGTTGATTCCGTAGGTTGCGCTTTCGCAACAGGTGAAACTTCTACAGTTGGTTGTTCTGCAACCGCTTGAGTCTGCTCAGCCTCGACAACAGTCTCCGGTTGAGTATCTTGCGCTTGTTGCTCCTGCTGTGGCTCGACTGCAGGTTGCGCTTCTTCTGTATGTTGCGCTTCTTCCGCAGGTTGAGCAGTAGACTGCTCGACGGGTTGTGCCGTCTGCGACTCGGCTGCGGACTCTTGCGCTACGGGTTGAGCCTGTTGAGGCTCAACTGCGCTATTTGGTTTGGAATTGCTTTTCAAAGCTTTCTTCCTCCATATAAAGAGTCCTATGAAAGCAAACGCTTCTAAAGCAAATACTACCAACAAGAAGATAAGGCAAATTGTAAGTTGAGTAGCCGTCGAAGCGCTAATCAAAATATTCATTAAGCTCTACCTCCCTTTTTCTTCTTGTTGATTACAAGTATAATAGTGAGCACTGCTCCGAGCAATACTACGGATATTACGATACCGCTTACTGCAAGAGCTATGTTGACACCGTTGTCGATAGTGAACTCCAACGGGCTGGAAACGAGTTCGTTGTAGTTGTCGGTACCTGCGACGTATGCAACTGCCCAATACGTGCCGTCTTTAATCTTATTGACGTCGATTTCTTTGGTGCAATCTTCGTCTTCATAGTACTTGATGACTACTTCACCGCCAAACTTGTTGGTCGGCGCATTCTCTCCTGCCCATGGGATTCCAACGATTTGTTCCTTGCTGTCGCCCTTACCATACAATCCGTCAAACTCATTGTCGACCTTGTCAATGGTGAACTCCATTTCTTTTACGGTATTGGGAGCCAAAACGTAGTTGCCATTGTTTACGCCGATAGCCGTAGCAGTATATGTACCTACGTCCGTCTTACCGCCGCTTACCTCAAGGTCAACGCTGTCTCCAGTCAAGACGCCTTCGAGTTTTGCATTAGGCGTGATTTCTGCGCCCGTATAATCGAATTGAGTATCAGTCCAGTGAATCGTGACTTGTTTCTTCTCGATAGTAAAGTTCTTGGTTGCGCCTACTACGACGTAGTTGTTGTTGTCAAGTCCTGCAACGGTAGCTGTATAAGTACCCGCATTTGTCTGCGCGCCGCCTACCGTAATCTCACTTACCATGTCGCCTTCCAAGAGTTCACCTTCCATTACGGAAGCAGTAGGAGCGTGATTTTTGCCGTCGTATACGAATGAATCGTTGCTCCAAACAACTTGAATTTGTCTTGGTTTGATCGTGAATGGCATCTCCGCTCCGATTATTTCGTAGTTGGAGCTGGTAGCGCTTGCAACTGCAATATAATCGCCCGCATTGATTTCGCCGTCGGTTACCGTAACTCCGCAAGAAGTACCGAGGAGTATCTCTTCAGCGTTGAGTTGAGCGACAGGAGCCTTAGGCGTTCCGTCATAGATATATTCTTCAACCGTCCACGTTACTGAAACTTGTCTTGGCTTGATCGTCCACTCATAAGTACAATCTTCCGGCAAGGTATAGTTGGCATTCGTACCGATGCTGATCAATCTTGCGTAATACGTGCCTGCTTGATCCTTTTGGCTCGTCTCTTCAAATCTTGGATTGATGACGTCGCCGTCCACGAGGTCGTCTTCGTCTATTCCGAAGATTATCTTGTGAGGCTTGCCGTCAAAGACGTACTTGCCGTCAGACTCCAACGAGCTATCCCCTTCGTCCATACCCCATACGAGTTTTACAGGTCTCGGTTTGATGATATACTTACCGACGTTGTCGACAAGATTTACGTCAAAGTTATTATCTTGACCGTCAACGTAACTAAAGTCTAAATCGTATCTGCCGGCTTTTACTGCGCTGCTATCTACGAAAAGCTCAATGATTTTATTTACATCGATTTCGATTGGAGCGGAGCCTTCGGCGAGAGTAATTTCCGCATTTGCAAAAATCTCTTCCGAATTCAGCAATCCATCTCCGTATATGCTGGAAACTTCGCTTATACTTACGTTGACCGTAGCCACTTGAATGTCAACGACTACGACGCCTGTGAATTCTTTGTAGTTGGCAACTTTCAAAGTATATCCTACGCTTACTGCGCCTGCACCTGTAAATACCGGATCGTCGGCATAGGTGATTTCTGCATCAGCCCAAGCGTCTCTCCAATCGTCACCGGGAACAAACGTGGTGTTTCTCACAGGCAAAATCTTCTTGAAATCAAGAGTGATATCCTTGCCAAGATACGTTACGTCTTCATAAGTATAAGACGCACGGAGGTCAAGTTCAGCCTCGTCTACGGTAAGAGTGCCGTTGACCCATTCGACATCATAGTTAGCATTGAGGCAAATACCGCTTATCGTGTACGATCCTGCAGGGAGGAACTTGTTGGCAGCTATGCCCTTATTGTCGAGTACGAGTTCGATTGGGCTGTCTTCCAAAGAAGAGAGCGACTTCTTAGCAAACTCATCATAGACAGTATACTCTTCTTGCGTGATTTCATAGCCACCATTAGCACTGCCGTACTCACCGGCGCTCTGATTGGTTATGGTAACGGTGATAGGTCTCTTAACAATGTTGTACGTAAACTTATCGCTACCTGCATTGATAGTATAATTATTAGAAACGTTGTTGTTCCATTCGCTGCGAGTTACTTGAAGCGTATACTCACCGACGTTTGGACTTCTCGTACCGATAAACTGCAACGTTTCGGACTGTACCACGTTGTTTGCATCCGGAAGCGCATAGAATTTTGCTACGATACTTGGATTACGACCTGTATAATAGTAATTCTTTATTTCCGGATCAGAATCCCAATTTTCGCTGCTTATTTCCCAAGTTACGTCAACGCCTCTCGGAGTAATCTTGTAAGCGTCGGCGTTACAGTTGTCTTTTGCGCCGGGCTCTTGATAGTACTCAACGACGTAGTTGCTTGCCAAAGCGCCTACCGATCCGTCTTCATATTCTCTTTCCTCATTCATCCTGTGATATACGCGATACTCGCCTACGTCAAGTTGATAAGAACTGAAATCCAACGCTTCATTGTTGCTACCGGCAACGTAGAAAATAAAGTCGTCAATTGCATTTGTAGTAATATCTTTCTCCGTTCTTCTTCCACCGCCGAGCTCAATATAACTGGTGACAGTGATGCCGCAATTATGTTTAATCCATCTGGAAAGCGTGTCCGTATTGACCGTCGGATCAGCCGCATTTAAGTCTTCAATTTTATCTCCGTAAGTCTTCGATGCCTGAGTCATATTGATAATGACTGTAGCAGGAGTGACGTTGAGGTTGACTTGACTTGTGTACGGCTCGTGATTTGGCGCTACTATCTCAATTCCGAGAACGTATCTTCCCGCGTCTTTGACTTTGTATTCGCCCTCGCTCGTATAACCGGAACTATTACCTATGCTGAAATCTTCTTCCGTCTCAAACGATATGAATTTATAGCCAATCGAAACGTCGCTGCTTGTAGCATCTACGTCGCCCGCAAGGCTGAGCCACGATCTGTTGATCTTGACTTCTTGGAATGTTGCGTCAAAGTGAAGCGCATTCAACTGCCTACTGCTGAGACCTGCTTTTGCA
>CAMWSW010000138.1 GCA_947176975.1 uncultured Clostridia bacterium
TTATGAAGTGGCAAATTATCTCGGCAACGACGTCGATATGATTGGACTCAACGAGAATAGTTTGCAAGGCGACAAGGTTATCGTAGATTTCGTGCGCAGACTTAAGTCGGCAAACAACCAAGATAAATTGACCTTTGACGGCGGCAATTGTCCCGATATAATCCCCGTATTTGCATTGGCGTGCTGTATGAGGAATGGGCATACCGATATAGTAAATATATCAAGATTGAGAATAAAAGAATGCGACAGACTTTCCGCCACGGCGGAAGAACTCGGCAAGTTGGGCGCAAAGATAACTCAAGGCGATGACTGTTTGTCAATCGACGGCGTGGGTAGATTGAACGGCGGTATCGTCGACAGTCACGGCGATCACCGTATGGCAATGATGCTTGCAATCGCGTCGACGGTAGCAGGCGGCGAAGTGGAGATTTCGGGCGCGCAAAGCGTATCCAAGTCTTATCCCAACTTCTTTGATCACTTTGCAAGTCTCGGCGGGAAGATAGTAATTAGATAAATGTAATATAAAGATTTGTAAACAAAAATATTGAGGTGAGACTTTAGTAAGCGTTAGCAAGATTACAATGCGAAATAAAGTCGAGACTCAAAGAGAAAATTGGAGGAACAAATGAGCACAGTTTGGGGCAGTAATATTAAAATAACGATTTTCGGAGAGTCGCACAGCGAAGCGATAGGCGTCGTAATTGACAATTTGCCGGCGGGCGTAGCTTTGGATATGGCGGAGATACAACGCGAAATGGCGAGAAGAGCTCCCAATGGCGGAGAGTATTCTACGCCGAGACAAGAGGCGGACGAGGTGGAAATCGTCAGCGGATACTTCAACGAAAAGACGACGGGAACGCCGCTTTGCGGTATTATCCGCAATACCAACACCAAGTCGAGCGACTACGATATACTCAAAGAGGTCGTCAGACCGGGGCACAGTGATTTCGGATATTATCACAAGAGCGACGGCAACAACGACTATAGAGGAGGCGGGCACTCGTCGGGAAGGCTTACTGCGCCGTTGGTATTTGCAGGCGCAATCTGCAAGCAGATGTTGAGCCAAAAAGCCGTGTTTATCGGTTCGCACATCGCGTCTATTGGCAATATCAAGGACACGAAATTCGACGCAAGAGTCGAGGGAAGTATGCTTGAGAATTTGACTAAACAGGTTTTCCCGCTTTTGAATTCGGCAAAGTTTAACGCTATGGATTATCTAATCAAAGAGGCTCGTTCGGACGGTGACAGCGTAGGCGGAACTATTGAGTGCGCTATCGTCGGCGTACCCGCAGGCGTAGGAGAACCTTTCTTTGAAAGCATTGAGTCAAAGATAGCAAGTCTTCTTTTCTCCGTTCCCGCAGTCAAGGGCGTGGAATTTGGCAAGGGATACGAACTCACCAATATGAAGGGAAGCGAAGCAAACGATGCGTTCAGATGTTTGGGCGGAAGAGTATTTACTGCGACCAACAACAATGGCGGAATTTTGGGCGGACTGTCCACAGGTATGCCGATACTTTTTGACGCGGCAATCAAGCCGACGGCGTCGATTTTCAAGGAGCAAGACACCATCAACGTAGTCACGGGCGAGAACGTTAAACTCAATCTCAAGGGCAGGCACGATTCTTGCATAGTCGTCAGAGCCGTGCCAGTAATCGAGGCGGTTGCGGCGATTGCAATATACGATCTCATGAGGTATAGAGAAGACAAATAAGCATAGACGTAGTTTATTAGGTATATAGGCGGTTTAATATGGATGAATTGGATAGATTGAGAGGACAGATAGATTTGGTAGACAAGGAGATAATCTCACTCTTTGAAAAGAGAATGGGATTGGTACTTGGCGTTGCTCAATACAAGAAGACGCACAATACGGGAGTGCTTCAGACTTCGAGAGAGGAAGAAGTCCTCAATAAAGCTGTCGACAATCTTAATAATAAAGAATACGCAGACTCCGCCCGTCAACTCATGATTGAACTCATGGGATTGAGCAAGGATTTGCAAAGAAAGAAGATTTCAAAGTCCAATCTTCTTGGCGGATACGAACGCAAACCTCTTGATTTAAAAGGCAAGAAGGGCTATTACGGCGACAAGGGATCCAATTCTCAACAAGCTATGATAGACTTTTTCGGCGACGACAATGGAGAGAGTTTCGCCACGTTTGAAGATATATTTATTGCGCTCAAAGAAGGTAAGATACAGTACGGCGTTTTGCCGATAGAAAACTCTTCGACGGGAGCTATTACGGAAGTCTACGACTTGCTTCGCAAATACGACTTTTTTATCGTAGGCGAACAGTGGCAAGGCATCAATCACTGTCTTTTGGGCGTGAGCGGAACAAAACTCGAAGACGTCAAAGAAGTGTACTCTCATCCGCAGGCAATCACGCAATGCGACAATTATCTGTCGGGCGGCAAATGGAGAATCATACCCTATAAATCCACCGCGTCGTCGGCAAAACTCGTCGCGCAGCAAAACGATAAGAGCAAGACGGCAATCGCCTCAAAGCGCAATGCAATGCTCTACGGGCTTGACGTAATCGCCGAGAATATTCAGTCGCAGTCTTGCAACTACACCCGTTTTATCGTCATCGGCAAGAGCTTGCTTGACAGCGAAAAGAGCGACAAGACGAGCATAGTATTTGCCTTGAATTCTACGCCGGGAGCGCTCTTTAATGCATTGAAGTATTTTGCAAAAAACGGTATCAACTTGCTCAATATCGAGTCTAGACCCGTTGAGAATTCTCCCGAAAGATATTATTTTTACGTCGATTTAGAGTATCCTTGCAATTCGCCAAAACTCAACGAAGCGTTGGAATACGTCGCCGAGGTATCGTCATTCTTTGAGATAATAGGGGAATACGTAAAAGGGCAAAGAATATAATAAACTCGTCATTCTGAGCGTAACGAAGTGAAGTCGAAGAATCTAAAAAACGTTATTTCTGATAAAGGTATATAAAGGTAATGAAAAAGTATTGCGTAATAGGAGAAAAACTCACACATACCATGTCGCCTCAAATACACAAGGCGTATTTTGATTATTACAAAAAGGACGGACAGTACGGCGTCACGCAAATTGCTATGCAAGATATGATTGACGGTTGCGCAGATACGCTTTTGCAATACGATGGATTCAACGTTACCGTACCGTATAAGGAAAAGATAATCAAATATCTTGCGGGTATGTCGCAAGAGGCAAAGAAGATCGGCGCGGTAAATACCGTGGTAAATACCGACGGTAAGTTGTACGGATACAACACCGACCCCTACGGATTTGAAGGTATGCTCAAAGCAAACGGCGTCGAAATCAAAGGCAAGACCTTTGTCATTTTGGGTAGCGGCGGAGCGTGCAAATCGGTGTATTATATTTTGAAACAACGAGGAGCAAAGCGCGTAAAGATTGCCACGCGCGACGAGAGTAAAAAAGGCGTTGAAGACTTCATTACTTATCCCGAACTTCAAAGTTTTATGGGAGATACGCTCGTCAATACCACGCCTGTGGGTATGTATCCCAACGTCGACGGTTGTCCAGTGTCCGACGAGATAATAAACAATTTTGACTGCGTAGCCGATATAGTCTACAATCCTGTGTATACCAAGCTTTTGCAAAATGCCGTACGACTTGGTAAAAAGGCTGTCGGCGGACTGTATATGCTTGTTGCGCAAGCAATGAAATCGCAGGAGATATGGAATAATTCTTTGACAGACGAGACTTTGACGAAGAATATTTACAATTCGCTTATGAAAGATTACTTCCGCTCAAACGGCGGTAATATATACCTCACAGGTATTATGGCTTGCGGAAAGACCGTAAAAGGCAAGAGGGTGGCTAAGGCTCTTGGATGGCAATTTGTCGACGCTGACGATTATATCGTGCAGATATCCGGCAAGAGCATAGGCGAATTGTTTGACGAGGGCGAAAGCGTATTTAGAGATTGGGAGAGCAAGGCTATAGAGGAGTTGTCTCACAAAAAGAATCTTGTTGTCGCAACTGGCGGCGGAGCGATTTTGAGAGACGTCAACGTCAGCGCAATGCATCTCAGCGGAGTCATAGTGCTCATTGAG
>CAMWSW010000139.1 GCA_947176975.1 uncultured Clostridia bacterium
TTATAAAAGGTGTTTGCTATAATAAAACAGTACAACCAAGGATATACCCAAGTTGGTTGGGTAAAGGAGTGAATATGAGAAAAAGAATCAACGTAATCGTCTGTATAATTATCGTTGTGTGCGTGGCGGCGTTTGCCGTAGCATGCCAACCTAAGGACGCTGACGGATTGATAAAACTTTCATCTCCAAGCAATTTGGCGCTCAACGGAAGCACTTTGAGCTGGGATGAAGTAAAAAATGCTCAAATATATTATATTTCAGTTGACGGAACGGAGAATGAGAACGGCGTATCTTCTACGACTTGCGATTTGAGCGCAATGGTCACGGGATACGGAAATTTTTCAATTACCGTGAGAGCTTACGGCGACGGAAAGAAGTACGGTACCAGCGATAATAGCCAACCTATAGTCTATCACAAAGGAAAAGAGTTGGTTACTCCCGCAGTGACTATTGCGGACAAGGTAGCGTCTTGGAGCGCGATTGACAATGCTGTCAGCTATTCAGTCAAGGTTACGGACGCAAAAGGCAATATGCTTGACGAGTTTACGGGCGACGCTTTGTCTTATAACTTTGCCGACAAAAAGACTCCCGTAAGCGAAGGTTCTCAAGAAGCGAAGGACCTTTACGGAGATTACGGCGCGTACAGAATAAGCGTAATAGCCAATCCCGCGTCTGACAATATCGAATATTCGCCGTCTTTGGCAGGTATTGCAACTTATTATAATTCGACCGTTTTGTCGGTTCCAAAATTTACCGATATCACGTCGTCCAAGTTGATAAGATGGGGAGCAGTTGCCAACGCTACTAATTATACCTTGAGAAAGACGTATGAAGTAGACGGCACGTACGAAGAGACTGACGTCACGGGTACGAGTTGTTATTACAACAACAAGTTTAATTTTGATAAAGTGGGCAAATACACCTTTACTATCAGAGCAAACGGCGATAATCAAGTGTATTATACGAGCGCATACAGCGAAGCAGACGATGAATTTGTCGTCAACAAACTTGCGTCTGTCGATTCGCAAGATATTGAGTTGAAGTACGTCGATGGCAAGGCAAATCTTTCTTGGAAGTTGCCTGCGGATTCTCTTGCGACGGAGTTTATTCTCGGTTTAACAGCGCCGCTTCCCAACGGAGAAGTTAAGTTGGAACGCGATATTTTGCAACAAAAGATTTCCAACAAGATTAAATTCGTCGAGGGCAACGCATATCGTTTCTTCAAGTACAAAGAAGATGGCGAGAGCATTGAAATTGATGAAAATAAGACCATACTCTTATACAATATGGACGGGACAGCAAAAGTTCGTTATGACGGAAAGGATTATTTCCTCAAAGACAAGGATGGCAAAGACGTAACTTGGAGGAATTACACTCCGAGCGCAAGCGTAGATATAATTTGCGACATGAGCGATCCTGACAATATCAAGTTTGTCAACGAAAGAAAACAATACAACACGGAGAGCGGAGCAATCTTGAGCCAACTCACGGATGAAAAGCCTCAACCGATATTAGACTCGGAAAATAAACAACTTTTCTATTTTGAAAAAGTTGACGGAGAAACCGAGGTCGAAGTCGTCAAGGACGTAGAGTACGATAGTGAAGGTAAAGTAATATATCATACTTTCAAAATTGTACTTGACGATATATTTATCAAAGAGACCAATGAAGACGGAAAGATTCAATACGATTATTCCAAAAAAGATAATTACTACGGGTTGCTATACGACGTGTCAATCTCGGCAGACAACGACTCAAAGAACTTTTTTGAAAGTCAAAGCGTAACGACGGCCGGTCAGTATATGAGCTATAAGATACCGCAAAAGGAGAGTGGAAGATTCATTGTCACCAATGCGGGCGAGTACGCTTATATCATATTGAATTCATTTATCAATGAGGGCAATACCGACACATTTTATGTCGACAACAATATCAACTTCAACGGATATGAGCTTGCTCAAATTGAGACTTTCAGCGGAGTGATTGACGGCAACAAGCATACCGTTTCGGGTATCGTAATAGGCAACAAAGTAATGACTCAAAACGGCGTAGTGAAGAGCGACAACGCAAGCTTGCTTAATTATTCAATGTTTGTCAATATCGACAATAAGGACGACACCAACAACGGTATTATCGAGAATATTTTCTACGTCGGTATGGGCTTTGTCGGATACGACAAAGAAAAACTTGAAGAGAGCGTAAGCGAAATCAAAGTTGCTCCGATAGCTATCAATAATAAAGGAACTATCCGCAACGTACTCGTGCAAAGCGATTCAATCAAGGCTGAGGGCGCGCAGGTTGCAGGTATGGTAATAGACAATAACGGATATATCGTCTCCGTTTCGGTATACGCAAATCTTGAAGGCACGACGGTCGGCGGAGTAATGATAAACAATACTGCAGAAACGTTTGTGACTCATGCAGGTTTTTATGGCGACGTTAAGGCGACGTTGTCAGATATATTGACCGAGGGAGTGACGAGCATAGGCGGAGCAGGACTTGCCGTGTATAACAATGGTAATATCGTCGACAGTTTCTCAATAGGCGACGTAAGCGTTTCGGCAACGGGACTTGATAAAGTATATGCAGGCGGTTTCGTGGCAGTCAACAACGGTACAATCCTAGAATCTTATAGCGGTGAATTTACTCTCAACAACGTATTTACAAATGTCACTGCAAACGGCGACCATGCATACGCAGGCGGTTTCGTTGGACTCAACAGCGGCAATATCCAGTCAAGTTATTCGACGAACAAGACTACTGCAAGTTTGTATGCAGGCGGTTTCGTGGGCTACAATGAGTCGACGATAACGAGTTGTTACTCCACGGGCGGTACGACGCGTACGGGTGAGAACAGAGGCGCTTTCGTAGGTAAGAACGTCGGCGAGGGAAATATCGCCAAGAGCGTTGCTTATTCTACCGACAGTTGGGCTAATGACAGCGCAGTTACCGTCTTCACTTCAAGTGAAAAACTAGACGATATAATCAGTGTGCTTTACGGCGAAGATGAATCTGCAATGACTCTTATGAGAGACAAGGGATATCGCAATCCTTTGATTAAGGGACTTATCTATATCGTAAGAGAAGGCAACGAGATCAAAAATATCGTAACAATTCGTCCATCGCAGACTGTAGACGCTCAAGGCGTTGTATTCAATGGCGAAGTCAAAGACGTTGAGTCTACTATGCACGGAGACAATACTATAAAGGGCAATAAGATTGTAATCGAATTGAGCTCCGAAGGCGTTTCGTCAAGATATATTTACGGATACGTTAAATAGGACGTTGACGAGGAGAGAGAAATAAAGGCAAAAGCCACTCCAATTTAAAACAGGAGCGGCTTTTTGTTTGTAATTTTGTCTATTGATTTATATTATATAATATGGTATTATTTATATATAAAGTAATAGGGCGGAGGAATTATGGGCGAGCAGGAGAGATTGGATAAGTATGTGTCAATCGTGCCAAGTATAAATCAAAAGGCTATTCAAAGACAGAGATTCAACGTATTTTTTCATTACGGACTCAACACGTTTACTGCAAAGGAATGGGGCGACGGCAAGGCAGCCCCTGGAATTTTCAACCCAACCCAACAAGACACCGACCAATGGGTGAAGACCGTCAAGGAAGCGGGAGCGTACGGAGTTATACTAACGTGCAAGCATCACGATGGTTTTTGTCTTTGGCAGACCAAGACGACAGATTACAGTGTAGCGCAATCTCCGTATAAAGACGGCAAGGGCGATGTCGTTAAAGAGGTGTCGGATAGTTGCAGAAAATACGGCGTTAAATTTGGCATATACCTATCTCCTTGGGATAGAAATCACGAGGCTTACGGCACGGATAGATACAACGACGTTTATTGCGAGCAGTTAGAAGAACTTTTGACGGGATACGGAGAGATATTTTGCGTTTGGCTTGACGGCGCTTGCGGATCGTATATGGACGGCAAACCCAAGCAGGTGTACGATTGGGGTAGATATTGTTCTACGATACGAAAGTTTGCTCCCACTGCGTGCATATCCAATTGCGGACCTGACGT
>CAMWSW010000140.1 GCA_947176975.1 uncultured Clostridia bacterium
TCTCTTGACCGACAAAAGCCTTTTTACCTTTTTCAACTTGCTTTGCTACCGCGCCGTCTTTTTCAAGATTTTGCGTCCAATTTATACCCTCGTATATCTTTCTCGAAGCAACAAGAAGGGCAAATATGACGAGTTCTTTTACAGCGTTTGCATTTGCGCCGGGGGTGTTGAATACGCACACGCCCTTTTGCGTCATGGCGTCAATAGGAATATTGTTTACGCCTGCGCCGGCTCTTGCTACTGCGACTACGCTTGACGGCATATTGTACTCATGCATAGAAAAACTACGCAAGATAATTGCCTTTGGGTCTTTTGCGTCTGCCGTAACGGTGTATTTATCGGAAGTGAGTATGTCGCTCACTTTACTGCTTATTTCGTTGAGTTTGAGTATTTCTACCATATTGATACCTCTTATTTGTTGGCAAGTTCGAATTTCTTCATGAATTCGATAAGCGACTTGACGCCTTCAACTGGCATAGCGTTGTAGATAGACGCTCTCATACCGCCGACGAGTCTGTGACCCTTGAGGGATACGAGACCGTTGTCGGTTGCCTCTTTTACGAACTTCGCGTCAAGGTCTGCGTTTGGCGTTACGAAAGGCACGTTCATAAGCGAACGGTCTTCTTTGTTTACGCCGTTGGAGAAGAATGTGGAGTTGTCTATGAAGTCATAGAGAAGTCCTGCCTTGTATTCGTTGATCTTTTGCATCTCTGCTACGCCGCCAATCTTTTTAAGATTGCGAAGAACCAACATTGCCATATATATCGGGAAGCAAGGAGGAGTATTGTAAAGGCTGTTATTTTCCACCTGCGTCTTCCACTTAAGCATCGTAGGACAGATTTTCATACCGTCGGTTACGAGTTCGTTCTTCATAATGACGATAGTCACGCCTGCCGGAGCAAGGTTCTTTTGAGCGCCTGCGTAGAGTACGGAGTACTTGCTTACGTCCATTTTTTCGCTCAATATATTTGAAGATATATCTGCCACGAGGTTTGCCTTCGTCTCGGGGAGCTTTGTGTATCTCGTGCCGAAAATCGTGTTGTTTTGACAGATATAAAGATAATCGATATCGTCTCTTATAGTAAGGTTCTTTGGAATATACGAGAATTTCTTGTCTTCGGAAGAGCCTGCAACCGCGATGTCTCCGTACTTGATAGCCTCTTTGTACGCTTTCTTTGCGAAGTTACCCGTCACAACGTAGTCAGCTTTGCCCGATCCTGTCAAAAGGTTGAGGGGGATAGCCTCAAATTGCGTAGACGCTCCGCCTTGCACCAATATTACGCTGTAACCTTCGGGTATGCCCATCAATTCTTTGAGAAGAGCAATACATTCGTTGTTGATTGCTTCATAGTACTTGCTTCTGTGGCTCATTTCGCATACGCTCATACCACTTCCGTCATAGTTAAGAAAATCTCTTTGAGCCTCTTGCAGAACTTCCATAGGAAGCATGGATGGACCTGCAGAAAAATTATAAACTCTCATTTTTACTCCTTGTTGACTTGATTTCAAATCAAGCCGAATATATTTAATACTGTATTATTATACCACTTGACCGCTAGATTGGCAACACAATATAAAAATAAAAAATACAATATCGTATATTTTTTCACAATACAATATGAAAAGTAAAATATAAATTGATAATTGAACAATGTTCAATTGATTTCATGGGCTAAATGTATCTGATTTTGACGGATAAACGCCAAATATGGCAGCCGTTCAAAAAGTATTTTACTGACATTTAACGCGTATTGAACAGTGTTCAAAATACAAAATAAGTCTTATTATAATGAAGAATTAATCAAATTATCGGTCGTCGAGGTGTATTTTATTGGTTTTGTATAATTTCCTTAATTTGCCATAGACTAATAGCAATAAACGCAACGGAGGAAATTTTTGATGCAAGCAATAATTATGGCAGGCGGTGTGGGAAGCAGGTTGAGACCTTTGACGAATACTTTGCCAAAACCGCTCGTAAAGATAATTGACAAACCGGTAATGGAATACGTTATAGAAAATCTTGTTGCCGGCGGAGTAAGAGATATAGCTGTCACCGTAGGTTACAAAGCCGATATGATAATAGATTATTTTGGCGACGGAAGCACTCTTGGCGCGAAGCTCAGATATTACGCCGAAGACGAGCCTTTGGGCACGGCGGGCGGAGTCAAGAACGCAAGCGACTTCATCGTCGACGACTTTTTGGTAATGTCGGCTGACGGACTTTGTAATATAGACGTGCATGACTTTTGCAATTTCCACCACTCCCACACGTCAAGAGTGAGTATGGCGGTGAGATATATGCCCGACGCAAGGGGATACGGGCTTGTCAAAGAAAAAGACGGCATCGTCACGTCTTTTGCCGAAAAGCCAAAGTACGTCGTATCGGGATTGGTAAATATGGGTATTTATGCTTTTGATAAGAGTATTCTCAAAGAAATTCCCGAAGGGAAGAGCGATTTTTCATACGATATCTTTCCAAAGTTGATTGGAGATATCAGAACTTACGAAGCCGATTGTTTCTGGTCGGATATCGGCACTTTGCCCGACTATTATATGACGAATCATTTCGTATGTATGCACCCGGAGAATTTCAGAGTGAGCATTTAGTACGTGAGGGGGTGGCGTAAGCCTGTGCGGAGCGTAGCCGAATGTGTTTCAATTGGATTGAGATTTCTCGGCTACGCTCGAAATGACAGATTGGTTGGTCAGCGTTACATAACTTTTGATTTATTTTATTTTCCGTCAAAAAATATTTTAATACGCCAAAAAGCGTGGGCTATTTTCTTGTCATTTATTTATTTTTATTATATAATATATTTGCAAAATAGTAAATTTAGTTAAATATCCGAGTGTCGAGGTTTGACACGTTTATATTTAGACAAAAGGAGTAGTTGTGGCAAAACAACCAAAACAGCTTGAAGTCGCATTTTTGGGCGGAGTAGGCGAGATAGGCAAGAATATGACGGCAATCAAATTCGGCGACGATATCGTCATCGTCGATTGCGGTTCGACTTTTCCGTCTGTAGACGACACTCCGGGAATTGATTTGATTATTCCCGATTTTGCGTATATCAAGGCTAATTTAGATAAAGTCAAAGGCATACTTATCACACACGGACACGAAGACCACATTGGCGGTATACCTTATCTTCTTTCCGAGTGCGGTAATATTCCCATTTACGGCTCTTCGCTTGCAGTTGCGCTTATAAGACACAAGCTGACGGAAAAGAAGATGGATATGCCCAAGATGCACGTCGTCAAGAACGGCGACGTAAAGAAGATGGGCGTATTCAGTGTGGAATTCGTCAGTGTGACGCACTCCATATTGGGTGCGTTTGCTTTGGCGATAAGCTATCCCGGCGGTACGCTTTTCCATACGGGCGACTACAAGATTGACTACACGCCTGTTGACGGCGAAAGCATTGACCTCACGCGTATTGCCGCAATAGGCAACAAAGGCGTTACGCTTATGCTCGGCGAATCCACCAACGTGGAGAAGAGGGGAACGACGATTTCGGAAAAAGAAGTCGGCGTAACTTTGGAGAGAATTATCGAATCTCACACCGATAAGAGAATTATCATAGCCACTTTTGCCAGCAACGTCAACCGAGTTCAGCAGATCATCAGAATATGCGAAAAGGTTGGCAGAAAGGTAGCTTTTGACGGAAGATCTATGGTCAAGATATCCGAGATTGCAAGAGAACTTGGTATGCTTGAATATATGGACAATACCGTCATAGACATTGAGGATATCAAGGACTTTGAGCCTCAAAAACTTTGCATAATATCCACGGGTTCGCAGGGCGAGCCTATGAGCGCGCTCACGCGTATGGCAAACGGCGAAGACAAGTCTGTCGTCATCGGCGACCAAGACGTCGTCGCCATTTCGTCGCAGCCGATACCCGGCAATGAAAAGGCGGTATACAATCTTATCAACAATTTGTATCGCAGGGGAGCGACGGTGCTTTACGGGTCTCTTGAACAGCTTCAAGTAACGGGACACGCTTGTCAGGACTAA